>NZ_JASATU010000046.1:0-46443 GCF_032906605.1 Leptothoe sp. LEGE 181152 | reverse complement strand
GGTTGAGAAGATCGGCGGCTATCTTCTGAGCATTGAACTTTGGGGCAGATGCTGCCCGTACTTGGTCTACCTTCGCCTTTGTCGTCGGATGCAGGTCCTCGTAGCTCATCTGGTTGGCCATCGCCATCACCACCTGCTGACTCGCTGTTAGACGCTGCCCTGCCAGCTCAGATGCCTCTAAATACAGCGCTTCCATATTCAAGTTTTGAGCTGGGTCAACTTCAATCGGTTGCTCAGCCACATCACCGAGCGCCGTCTCACCCGCAATAGCCAGCGCTGACTGAATCGCCTCATGAATATCAAACTCGTCGATTTTGCCACCCGCTACCACATGCTCACGCAGCAACCGAATCGATTTTGCCTGAGCTTCTGTGAGAAATGCCTTACCATTTGAATCCTTCTCAGCGGTGATTCCCAAATGCTTTAGGTAGGCGTAGTAAGCGTCCTTTTTTATACCTAATTGGTCCTGCAAGACATTCGGGCGAATCTGCTGCTCAACGGTAGACTTCTGGTCGGTCATCGAAAATTTTTTCAAAACTCAGCACCCATATTATGGGAAATACTGAGTAAAAAATTTTACGGGGTTTTTCTGGTTTTCGGGTGAAGTTTGCGTAAACGCCAGAAAACCACTTTTGTTGAAATATTGTTTATATCCCTATCTTCTACGGTAGGAAACTATCAGAATGCTTGCGGTTTTGTTTAAGTAGACAGACAGAATTTAGGCTACTCACGTAGGGTAGTTGCTGCTAGCTTAAAGCCTACAGAATAGCCGATAGGTAATAGTTAGCTAACGGTTGCTACTGCAACTTATGGAGTGCCAGACGGCGGCAGCTGCACTTGCTCGATGGGGATACCCAGCTGCTCCGTTAGCTCAATGACTTTGCCGGTAACCGTGGAAACATCGCCTGAGACGGCGGCGGCTCCGCTAGCAATAGTGCCGATGGCAGCGCTCAGGGCAACGAGTTTTTTCAAAACATCGTCTAAGGTTGCCAATGCCAATTGGAACGATAAATAGAAATGTTGTCATCCAGAAATTTCCAAGAACAACTTTCCCACATATTTTTTTTAGGTTCCCCTCCATACTTAGCCGATTCGTTAAGGCGATTATAGACAGATGCTGTGATAAATGAACGATTGTAGCGTTCACGTATATCACTAAGTTTTGCTGCCAAATTTGGAGCACGCCCAATCCAAATCAAATCATTATCGCCTCGTGCTCCAGCACGAACTGCTAGGACTTCACCTGTATCAATACCTGTTCCATGACGAATCGAGAAAGAGGCATTTTTAACACTGTTGTACTTAGATTCGAATTTGGGCTGAATGATTTTCGTTACAACATAATTTATATTTAACGCACATCTTGCTGCTGAAGTATTTTTTGAATCACCGACAAATACACCAAGAATACGATCACCATCAAAGCTAACAATAGAACCGCCTCGCACTTTTACCAATCGAGCTGTAGTAGCTAAGAATGATTTCATGATTTTTGCAGCAACTCGCCGATCAAGCTCCTTAGCCATTTTGGAAGAGTTAGCCAAATCAGCGTATAAAAAAGTTGCGTCTAGCTCTACCGCACCTCCTGCAAGTGCAACATCTTCAGAAGAAGGCACGACTGTCCCATTACGTTTGTTCCAAGTCGTATCAATAATTGTCTGAACATCCTGCTTAAGCTGGTCGACAAGTGCCATTTATCGTGGTCCTTTTTCAACAATCAAACGACGTAAACGCTCACATACGGGGGCCATAGCAGTGTCATATTTTTGCTCGGGTCCCAATTTATAGCTCAACGGAGTCAAGCCCATTAAGTCTGTTGGAATATGAAGATCTACTCCGCGAGGTTGAACCACAAATGAGCGTTGTCTTGTCAGTGCCCCCATACACATGCCAAGCTCAAAAATCACATTATCGCGCGGTGCCAGTTGAGTAGAATTTCGCTTTATGATTTCGTCATCAGGTGAAAGAACGATGAGACCGAAATCTGCAGTTTGAATCTCTTTTTCAAGCGATTCCACTGCATATGTAGAAGTTCCAAAAACTCCATCTGTCCATACACTTACAGTTACATCATCATGCTCAAGCCCTAACTGTATTGCACGCGCAATTGAGAGTGCTTCAACTGATGATCCAATAAACAAGTGGGGTCTTGAATTGGGTGAAATAACGAGTGAGTTACGCTGTCTTAGACGATTAGCTAATTCTTTTGCTAACCTCCTCCAAAGCTCTGGAGTGCGATGCGCGATAGCCACAAAACTAGGTTCACTCACAACCAACGCTATGACTTTATCTTGAGCTACGACATCAGCACATCTTATTGCCGTAGGATCAATCAGAGCCATTTCCCCCACATGCATACCTTCTGACCGTCGTGCAACTAATCGCCCATGGACAAGTATATTGACGGAGCCATGAACAATGAAAAATATTTCATTGTCATCTCCACCCTCTTTGATTAGAAAGCTGCCTGAATCAAATTCAACAAGTTTCCCTTCTTCAACAATGGAGCTAGCAAGTTCGTGATCACCAGCTATAAATTTCTGAGTTAATAAGACATCAAGCAAACGTCTTTTGCCATTTTCGCCTGTAAACCTTGATATCATGCGAAATTTTGGCTAATTAATGTACCCTTCGACAAGGCTTCATCGTAGTACAAGCTCTTATGGATCAACAAGAAATATATTGATTTACTAAAGGTTTCTTGTACTAAAAATAGACAGGGAAAATTTAAAACAATCGTATTTCACTCATCCTCACCTCAGCAACTCAGCCGACACACCCGAAACCTTTCTCTTGCCTTCAACAACAACCTTCAAAATTTCCAACGCTGGCCGCTCCGCCTCAATCAACCGTGCCACCCGCGTCACCTGACTCGCCCGTATATACTCGCTCACCCGCCCCTTATGGCTATCCCAGCGATAGTAATGACTCACACTAGGATTCGCTCGCTTCCGGTTCCCCGTCCGCTCTTCAATCCAGCCTGAAGCGTTGCCTTTATCCCGATGTTTTCGCCGACTTTCCACCGCACCCAGAGGCTTTCGGACCATCGTCCGCTTTCCCCCAGAACGTAGATCTACACGCTGATAGACCACCGGCTCCGGCAACAATGCCAGCTGCATCCCGTTTAAAGCATCCTCAATCCGCAGCTGCCCATGGCGTTCTGCTTTGAGCACACGCTTACGGCCCATTTGTTTAAGGTCATAGGTGCCATGGCAGGGGGTACAGAGGGCTTTTAGGTTGTTGCGATCGCAATTCTGCGGCTGATGATCGAGATGCGCCACCGTCAACGTAAATCGCCCCAGCTTAGACACCACCGCATCAGCACCGCTCGGCTCCCACAGCTCTGCCACCGTAGGATGCTCCGTCAACGTTAGCCGAAAGATAGCCGCTTCTCGCGTTTCGCCAGGGCGGCGGCAGGGCCGCCCGCATTCGGTACAACACCAGTTCGCCTCGGTTTTGATGGCTAGGGCTAGCTCATCCCAATTCTCAGGATAGAGACTGCGATCCATCGGCATCGTTCTATCCTCCTGTTAACCGAGACATCGCCGCTAGAATCTTTTGTTGCTCTGGCGTTAGCTCCGTCGCCTCGGCAACAGATTCCACCATCATCGGCTGTAGCTGGGCTTCTAGCTCGTCCCAGGATTGCGATCGCAACTGCTCAAACGGAACCCACCGCTCATCCACTAGACACACCAGCGTCGTATCGCCCTGACGCTGAGAAGCAAGCACTAAGCCACGTCGCCGCGCTTCATCGTACCAAGCCGCCCAGTCGCTGTTGCCGGTCAGCTGCTCCGGCTGAGCATCGAGTGTGTCAGCGATTAGCTCGCCTAACGCAGGCATAGACGGCGCTGACTTGTTAGGCGGTATCGCCGTTAGCTCAATGGCATCGTTAATGGTTTCGTCGATCAGGTCCTCGACCACCAGGGCGGCTTTGGCTTTATAAAACTGACGTTCAGTTAGATTCCAGCACTGGCAGAACTCAGACACGCTCTCAATTTTCCAGGGTTCGCCTGGGGGGCAATGGGCCAACAACAGGAGATAGAGGAAACCCTTGGGGGTGTAATGCTCTGCTGCCCACAGTTGTTTAATGTCGTCTGGAGACAGATTCATACCATCACCCCGCTTGCCGCATGTCGTCTGCAGCGTTGCCCGGTGGGCTGGCTGCTAACTCCCATTCTGCCTGGAGTATCGGGATATCAATATGGCAACGGTCAGCGTCGGCCTGCAGCTGCGGGGTGATCGGCGACTGCGTTGCGATGGCGTTTTTAATGCGATGCAACACCGCAGCTGCTTCCAGTTCTGGCTCAGTAGGTTGGTCTGAACTGTGTTCTGGGGGAATCGGTCGCCAGCGGGGACCGTCGGGGCCGATGTCGATGTTCCATTCGGGGTGGGTTGCGATCGCATTTTGCATTCCTTTACGCATGGGCACTACAGCCCACTGACGCTGATAGCGTGCTAGCCGCGCGGCGATGCTTTCGTCTTCCGACTCAGACTGCTCTGGGGAACGCGGCGGCGGAAGGGGATCTACTTGCTGCTGTACCGATTGCCATGCATCATATTCACGCAAGTTGGCAGGATTTACGCTCTGTTTTTCTAGCCACAGTTCCCGTAGTGTGGGCTGCTCTGGTAAGCGGCTGGCTTTAGCAAGCAACCAATCCCTGTAATCCGGTTCTATCTCAAAAATAGAAATTTGGGCTTCTCTCTCTCTTAATGCATCATTCTGATCTTTATTGAGCTCTAGTGAAAGATATTGAATAGACTCAGAAGTCTTGATATCAGAAGGTTTTAGAGATCGATTTTCCGAAATTTCGGAATTGAGTCCGATTTTTCGGACAGCAGTTTGATTTTTCGGAATTGAGTCCGATTTTTCGGACAGCAGTTTGATTTTTCGGACTACTTTCTGGTCAGAGTATTTTTCGGGTGCTTTACAGCCTGCCCGGTTTCTCACACGTAGGGATACATCCTCAAACTCGAATAATTCTTCACGTTCTAACGCTGCTAGGGCATCGTAATAGGTTGACCGACTAATCCCCAGGCGTTGTCTGGCCATCTGGCCCCCGGTCTCTACAAACCGATTACCAAAGGGGTCCACTAGCGAAAAGTAGAGCACTGCACGGTACTGAGCTGCGGTTAACTTTGCATCAATCAAACGGTTAACCGTCGCTTCGTCTAAATGCACGTAGCGCGATTTTTCTTCCAGGGGGCTGGAAAAAGCATGGGTATTTGTCATATAATGTGACCAAGTTATTTTCAATTTGCTTGCAAGCAGTAATGCAAACAAGCTTTCGACCCGCCTCCTGCCAGAGGTGGGTTTTTAACTTTTTAACCAGTTCCTTGACAAATGAGGGGACTCATTAGACAAAGGTGGCATAATGAAGGCATAAATTACCGTTGACGGTAATTTTATATAGCCCACATCAAAGTTGATTGTAATCATACACCAAGCGATTACTTTTTAAAGTAACAGCATGAATTTTTCCGAAGCGTTTGACCTCACTCTCAAGGAATTTGGCTTAACCGGTAAGTCCCTGGCCATCAGCACAGGACTGCGCGAAGCCACAGTTAGCAACTTCCGTAATGGCAGTGACATCCGCTCAGACAACCTGGAAAAGCTACTCAGTGCCCTACCACCAGAGGCTAAACAGTTCTTATTTCTTAAAGTCTTTGTTGACGATTTAAATCCCGATGGCATCGCCACCATGCTGGGGTTATTAGCTGGTCGCCTTAAGGAAACCCAGAGTAGCCCAGAATACATTGAAAAATCCGTAATCCCTCAATCGCCTGTGTCCGTATAAGGCTACATAGTGTTCCTTAATCAGGTGTGAGCATCAAAATTTTTATGGATGAATTGAATAACCAGAGCATTGAGGTCGTTATTAGCGCACACGACAAAAGTCTGGTTACAGATATCTATCAAAGAATTGAGCAGTTATCGTTACCGGCAAAAGCTGCCCTGGCTCAGCATCTAATTAGCACAAACGAGTTAACGGTTGTGGTTAGCAGTCGAACAACGGTGGGCAATGCCATTGGGCAGATGGACCGCACCGAGCTGGGTAATACGCTGGAGTCCATCGCGGAGCAGATAAGGCGATTAAGTCAGTGATAGGGTAACTAGTCCAAAATTGACGGAGAAAAAAAGCTATCAGTCGAGCGCTTGCATTAGTTCGTTGCACTGTAAGTTGACTTCTTTCAGGCGTTCTCGGATGCGTTGGTCTGCCTCAGGAGTGCGCTTTTCCTCGTTAGATATTTGGTTGAACAGCCGAGTTGATTCACGGTCAAGTGCGATCGCAATTTCATAAATCCGGTGGTATTCCCAACTTGGATCAGGCACCGGATAATCATCGTCAATCCAGCTTGGATACTTTGGGGAGTCTTCAGTCATAGTTAGTCTCTAATGTAAGCCGCATCCCGTGGCGTACCACCGGATGCTAATCAGTCTCCGTTTAACCACTCTTAGAAAAGTCGTTGTGCCCGTGGAGTACCACCAGCACATTGAAAGTTTCGTCTTTTTGGCCCTAGGGTGAGCGTAGCGCATCCACTTCACTACAAAGGGGTTAGCTAGTTGCAGAAAGTGTTGTAGAGGGCGCTTCGTTCCTACGCTTTTTCAAAATATGGGGCCAAGAAAACTAGTGGGGGATTGGTCGGCTGGCTTCGCTATTTATCCTTGCAGGAGAAGAGAGAAGAAAGGAAAGGGGCGAAAGGGTATCCAATGGCGCAGCCCTAACCCGTTGTCAAGGCTGCACAGGTTTCTTAAAACTCCGGCTCCTCCTTACGCCGCTGCATAAATAACGTGCTCGAAAACGCCCGTATCGTCGTCTCCTGTGCCTCTGGCAACGCCGCTTTCAGCTCCTGGAAGATTCCCACGAGTTCCGCCACATCATGGCTTGTTGGCTGCTTAGCTACCGCAGCCGGTGGCGTTGACTGCGGTGGGCTGGGTATCGCCGCTAGGTTGGGTGGCGCTGTGGGGCGTGGGTCGCTAGCTGGTGGCAAAAAATCATTTCTCTCATGGGGCGCAACGGTTCGGCTCTCTAACGTCTGCATCAGCTCCGGCGCTTGCTCCTTCGCGACTCTCCATTTCCCAGTTCGGTAATGACATAAAATCACATCCCCCTTTCTGAGTCGGGAAAATATCCCAGGGTTAAAGTAGATGCGCTGTTCTCCGCCGTTCTCAAAGACAACTAACACGGAGTGCTGTGCCTGCCATTCTGGGTTATTGGTTTTGGGCTCAGTGGGATTAAACTTCAGCGTGACCCATTGCCAGACGCTTTGCTGCGATGCGTTTTTTAGAGGTGAATTATTCATTGGTTGTCGATGTGTCGAGTTAATAACTGAGCGGGGCACCACTCCCGCATCGGTGCAACGGCTTCTAAAACGGCGTATCCGGCTCGTAGAAACTGCATTGCGCCGCGTAGTGCTGCGGCATCTGCGCCAGGTCGCTAGCCGCTCGTAGCTCACATACCCCCAAGCTCATGTAGGTGTTGCCATTGGATAAGGCGATAGGGCACGGTGGCCGCCAGTTCACGCACTGAGCGCATAAGGACTGATGCTGCATCGGTGGCGTGTCTGGCAACTTGGCTAGTTCAGTTGCGATCGCAACCTTTCCCCATCGCTTCACCAGCTCTGCCAGCTCCAGCATGGCAAAGCCCCATTCCTCATTTTTTTCCAAGTCCTGTCGTTCCTGCGCTTCCTGGCAGATACTAAAATCTAACTCGTACATCTTGTTTCCTTTTGGTTAATTGGTAGGCAAGATGTGCACGGAGTGATTTGGGTGCAACCAGATCACTCCACTTTTATGCACAACCTTACTTAAAAGAGAGTTTAAATAAAATCTTCTAAAATCCAGAAAAGCATTGAAATATATTGATTCTAGAGATCGCAAAAACTCTCTTTTTACTTCTTTATTGTACCATTTTTTAGTGCTAAAAATGGTACAATAGTATTAAGCGCAGGGGGCTTAGAAGACCGCGTGAGACTCGGGGCGCTAAACAGAAACGTAGCCTGTAAAGGTGGACCTAAACAGAAACCGGCGAGCTAGGGCGGATACCCTACGAAGACGGAGAGGCGAGAACTAAGCACAGAAAACCCAGGAAACCGACCGGAGAAACGGCCAGAGCCTTGCTAGCAGGCAGTAACCAAACAACGGCAGCAGACGCAACGGGAAACGGCAAACCCACCCTGGCCAAAGGCCACGACCAGGGGCGCAACAACAAATCAACGGCAGGGCAACAGACTTTATAAGGCACCCTGCCGTAACAACAACAATGTGCAATGCAACAACTAGAGCTAACGCCCAAGCCTGAAATACTCAACGCCTGCCCGTGGGCACGCCCACACCGTGACGGTGTCGCCTGCGGCGTAGTGCTCGCTGTACCGGCACCGCTGCCCTACGGGCTGGCGACGTGGCTACGCGCGGAGGGGTGGCAATGTAAAGCGGTGGCCAGCGACCGGGGGCAGTATGCGGCACTGCTGGTGGGTGGCTGCGCTGTAGAGCTGCTGGGGTGGGTGCCCAGACCGGAGAGCCACGGAAGTCTAACAGCGGGGAATTATTTGCCCTGGTAGCCGCTAGAGGTGGGAGAGGCCACAGCCGAGACCCGCCCGAGCACCGAGCGCCACGCAGCCACATGGAACCGCACCAGCGTGGGGACCCGTTGTCAAGGGCGTAGCGGATGCGGAGAGCGCAGCGTCCCTTGATCAATGGGCGCGGTGCGGTAGCCTATTCGGCAGTGGCGTAGAGGGTCGCAGGGCGGCAAATAAAAAAGAGCCCAACGACACCAATGGTGCGGAGAGCGGAGCGAACGCACAAACAAACAGGCGGGCAACGTCTCAATGTCTTGGCTGTGGCCCTCTAGCGAGGAACGAGCGAAACTGAAACGTGCCGATGTGAGTACAAGGGCACAACAGTCTTTTAGGAGGCGTTAAACCTGGATGAGATAGCAGCCGGTGGTACTCCACGGGCTGCGGTTTTGGGTAGTTGAGGTGGTTGCGATCGCAAATTCTAGAAGGCCTTGAATCGCTGCGCCCGGTGCAACTATTCTCTGCGAAGCGCAACGTCCGCATTATGCTCTAGAACTGCCACCTATCAACAACTGTGGCAGCTACCGTGTCAAGCGACGGCATCAACGCCGCATGGTTAACGCCCTCTCGGTTTAGCAATTCTAACAGACTTGAATATTCGGCAGCGTGAAGAACAAACTCGATCAGAAATGGTTGCTTGGGTTCGTGCACGATCGCCGGGTCACAATAGTCTTCCATCGCTGGCCAGTTTCCTTTCTCGTCGAAGTATGACTCTGCCATGCATGTCTCGATAAACAACCCCTGTTGCGCTCTCAAGTACTGATTTTTGTAGCTGGCCTGACGATGGGTCTTGAAGGGGCGGCAGCCATTCGCTTTGACAAACGTCAATTTGCTCATTGTCGATATGTTGCATGCCCACACAGCTATTCGTTTCGCAGATTTCGCGCGAAATTGCGGAGACACGGCAAAGAAAGCTGCGAACAGTGGGTCTTCAGTCCAATCTAACAGGCGGGTCGGAATGCCATGATGTTGTGCTAATGGCGCTGTCGCGATGTTTGGTGTTGTGCCAGGTGGGTTGTGTCGCGAAACAGTGCGCCCATCGCGGAGCGGGCTCCAGTTGCATGGATCAATTGTGTGTCCAAGCTTTGCTGCCAGCTGAGAGAATTGGTAGATGGCTTCGGTTTCAGCTGAAACCCAGATTTCGTGAGGATCACTGGAACTAGAATAGGTCGCTAACGGTGGTTTGTGCTGCTCAATTTTAGTGATGAGTGCGTTTAGCTTGTTAATTGAACGTGGTCGCCAAGCCGAGGGTAGTTGTTTCCAGTTGTCTGCGTCGCCGACCCCGCGAAACACCCAATTGGATTCGCTGGCTCCGTGTCCCCACCAACGATCATTGGATCGGCGGATCTCGTCCAACAACTGTGTTGCTGTAAGCACGTTTGACTTTCCAATCGACTCGATGTAGGGCAAGGTTTCCTCCTAAAGGGCATAACGTCCGCAATCACCTGGCCGCGACGAGGATTGACCATTGTCAAAACGCCCGACGGCTTCGCGGCTCCGGTGCATTGCATTATTTATGCAGCCTTTTGGGGCCAGCTACGGACACATTCCGTTCACTTCTTTGTGCCATTCCAGCTCGCCGTGCATGAACTTTGCAAGCCCATCGAAATCAGGATAGACCATTTCGGGGGTAATACCCATGTGTTTCAGAGAAATTCTAAAGAGTCTGAATTTGTCTCTAGGGATGCGCAACTTCATGACCGGCCAGTGCCTCATGAAAGCTTCGAGTTCCACCTCTTCGAGTTTCGATGGAACATCCCGAGGGGTTGCATTCATGAATTTGTATGTATAAGCGATGTGAGATTCGAGTGATTCGACCAATGACAACGGCATTAAGAAACACCCCTGCTGGGCAATCTCTCGTCGGGTTGGATATGCGGTCTCGACCTGCAAGATTCCTTTTAGGCCGCGCTGTTGAATGACCCAATCGGCGAGTTGACTTCCTGTGGCCTGATTCAATTTATTGGCGAAGCTTATGTCTTGACTCTTCAATCCACCCCCATGAGAGATTTGGCCATCCACAATTTCATTCTCGAGTGGCAGACTTGGAGTGAAGAAGACGAAAATAGTTCCGGAATATCGTGACGAGTGCTCTGTTGCGAAGTAAGCAGCTATCATGAGCGACTTAGTGACGTCGAGCAGTCTGGTTGGTGCACCGTAATGCTGCATTAGTGCCAGCCAAGCGGAGGTCTCGTGAGCTTGAGGTACCGTGGTAAGGTGGTGTTGCGCACGACTCTGAAATAGGCGAAGTAAGTATGCTTCAGCCGCCGTTAGATGACCATAAAGACTGTCGAATGCACTCATTCCACTGCGGAAGATGTGCGATGCCACGCCCTCAAATCGTTCGATGTCTTCAGCCTCAAATCTATGCCGCTCGATCGAAGTTGTGAGTTCTTCGTACTGTGCAGATTGCCCCCTGAACAACAGGTCCGGAGTCTCGCCAAAACGATCAAGAAGCTCGACTAGCTCCATTGCAGAGGAGATTTCGATTTCTGGAACATGTTCCATTCAGGCTCTCAAAGGTGTTACTGGGTTTGCTGCATAACTCATTATTAGGGGGAAACTTTCTGCCCAATCACCCGATTTAGTAGGTTAGGTAGAAATATTTGAGTTTAATACACCTAATAAGAGGATTAGATGGACAGCTGTCAGCCTAACATAACGATGAGTAGCTGTAAGGGCAACACCATTCTACTATTGATAGATAGTCTTAAATCATTGTCAAAAAACAGATTCAGCCTGCTGACAAGACTTTAGTGGGACTGTGAGGACACACAACAGCATCAGGTCTTGAGGAAACTGGCACACTCAAATACAGTTCGCCTTTAGTCCCAAAATAATACCAACTGGCACAGGGGGCATTCCAGACACCCTGTCGGTGGCTTGCGTAGGTGCAACCGCTTTAGCGAAACAACACAGAGCAAAACGACCGTCCACAGCGTAGCGATGTGCGGTGTGGTGGGTGGGTTGCGATCGCAAATTCTAGAAGGCCTTGAATCGCTGCGCCCCAGGCAACTATTCAAATCGAATCTAACGACCACAATGCACCAGGTTGCTGCCAGTGACGTTGATTTTAGATTCGGCCCGGACAGCAACTCCAGTACATTGTTTTGTTATGCGGTTCTCAATACCTCAGTATTGCCAGCGGTCTTTGACAGTCTGGGCAACCTTGTCGAACGAGGGCATTAAGCTAGCCTCATTAATGCCCTCGCGATCAAGGAGTTTCAACAACTCGTCAGCCTGAGAAGCGTTGAGAACGATCCGACGCAATACTGGCCCATCCGGTGAATAACTGGGAGCACTCGGCCATGATTCGATCAGTAACTCAAGCGGGTTTCGGTAGCCTTGATAGTCAGAGCTATGAGTGAATAAGCCCTGCTGTGCACTCAAGTACTCGTTCGAGTGTCGAGGAACCTTGTAAACGTCGATCTGTATTTGTTTGTTTTCGGGAAGCTCATGGAAGAACTGAAAGTTTAATCGATTCGTATTTACGGCCCACACGCAGATATTGTCGGGTAAGTAATCGACGCGGAACCCCCGACCAACTGCAAAGTATGCAGCAAAGTACGGGTTGAAAGTCCAGTCGATGAGCGAAGTTGGGATGCCATGGTGCTGTGCAAGCGGACCGACCTTTTGGACAATTCCGTTATCTTGCATGCCAATTGAATATCCACCGTTTATTGCTAATAGTGGGCTCACACTGTGGTGCAAGACTTCAGCCGGAATGTTTGCGCCAAGACTCTCTGCAAGGTTTGCGAACTGAAAGATCGCTTCGATTTCAGCCAAGTTTAAAAGCGCCATTTCCCGCTGAGCGCCAGTGCCATAACTGTTAAGGAGCTCCGGGCACTGGCTCGCAATGGCCTTCTTCAGACGAATCAGTGGTGAGTTGTTTCGCCAAGCTGATGGAATGAGCGGCCAATTAGCATCCCAGTGTCCACGAAACACCCAAGGCGTATCAGTGTCGCCGTCTCGCCACCAATATGGATTTGAACGCCGCAGCAACAGCAGAAATGATTCGGCATCGAGTGGTTTACCGTTCAGTTCTGTCACGTGTTCAATGATCATAGATATGGCTTGGCTGCCTTCGCTGCATAACAATTTATTGGAGGGGAACTTTCCATCTAATCACCGGCCTTGGATGATTAGGCAGACTAACCATCCAAGGCTTTATCCTATTGGGGAGTTGCAGTGGTTGCAACCGCACCAACGAAGTATCGCAGCAACCAACGACCGTCCGAAGCATAGCGATGTGCGGTGTAGCTGATTTTGGTGGTGGCTAGGTTGCGATCGCAACCCAGCATACATAAAGTTAAAGCTGGAAGTCACCCCTTAAACTTGTAATACATAGAGTAAGGGAGCATCAAAGCTACGCTTACACCTCTATTATCTAATTGAGTTATGAAAAACGAAAAAACTTGCTTTGTTATCATGCCTTTTGGCGAAAAAGCCGACGCTGACGGGAACATTATCGACTTCGATAAGATTTATCAGTTCATTATTAAAAAGGCTGTCGAATCTCTAGGAATAGAATGTACACGGTGTGATGAAATTTCAGAGTCTGGCTGGATTCATGCCGATATGTTTACGCAAATTTTAGAAGCTGATGTCGCTGTTGTTGACATCACATCGCTAAATGCTAACGTTTTCTATGAACTTGGTGTTAGACACGCACTAGCTAGTTCAGTCACTGTACTAATTCGAAAAAAAGGTACTCATGCACCATTCAACATTCAAGGTCTAAGAATCATCGATTATGACCCTCTAGATATTGCCGATGTGGATAAAGCTAAACATCAAATCGCTAGTTTTATTCAAAATGGCTTACGCTACAAGCTAACTGATAGCCCAATTCAACAGGTTCTGAAAAATCGTATTCACATTCATATTGAACCTGAACCTATTTTGGAAACTAACTCTTATATTTACCCTGTATCTGTCGACCATAGTAAGTCTATTTGTTTAATTACAGGCGATATTCAGGATATTCGATGTGCGGATGTTTGGGTCAATTCTGAAAACTCGAATATGCAAATGGATAGATATTACGACCGGTCTATTTCTAGTATTGTTCGTTATCTAGGCAGTGAAAAAGATGATGCAGGTGGTGTCATTAAAGACACAATTGCTGATGAGCTAGCAGAGAAAATGAAGGGAAGAGAGTCTGTCCCTCCAGCTCACATTTTGATTACTTCCTCTGGAGAGTTATCCGAAACCCACAACGTCAAGAAAATTTTTCATGCGGCCTCAGTAATTGGAAATATCGGACAAGGATATGAGCCTATACGACACCTCAACCGATGTGTTACAAACGCACTAAACAAAATGGAAAAACTAGAAGACGAAAATTTACGATCAATTCTATTTCCATTAATGGGAACAGGAAAAGGAAAAGGTATACTTCGAACCAACGCGACTATTCTACTAGACGCTGCAATATCGTATTTAAGAACTAATCAAAAAAGTAGTATTGAGACGATATACTTTCTAACTTATTCTCAAGAAGAGTTAGAGGCATGTCAGAATATAATTACTCAAAAGTATCAGCTAGATCTTAAAGATTTAGAATCAGTATGAATAAGTCTAATATTTAATCAATCTCCCCAAACATTGATTGATTTTGCATCAAAAATCCTTACTTTACACTTAAACTTGTTTTCAATTTGTGCGATGTGCTTAATGTCATCATCTGAGTAGACACCAATATATACACTCCTGAGCTTTTTAGGTGCTTTTTTGCCGTGCTTAGCAGCTCGATTAATAGCATCGATGATATGTTCATCATAAGGGCCGAAATTAAAGCCAAAGGAAACAAGCGAGCCATCAATAGTGCATAAATTATCATAACAATACGATAGATAATGGTTATGCATTATGTGAGCCAATTTTTCATCACCATTACCAGCTGTCACAAAAATTGGATACTCGCCCTTTTCCATACGGTCACTTATATTTTGCAAGAGGTAGTTCTGTTGGGTATACACCTCTTTAACAACATCGATACCTGTATCAAAGAGTGGTAGCGCCCCATGCACATAGAAAGTGTTCTGATTCTCTCTATACTTTCCCCATCTCAGTTCTGACCATTCTGGGTCTGGTGCATCAGGATTTTCATTCTCTCTTCCAAAACCATCAACATGCTCAACAATATCATTGCGCATGAGAACCCAGTAGAGCAAAAGATCATAATTAGTGGAGAATAACTTACCATTGGTATCTAAGAATATCTTCAAAAATTCTGAGCACGCTTTACTCTTTTCTTCAGGGATAGTGAATACGTGCTCTGGATGAAGAGCTTTCACCGCATCGAGCAATTTTGCCTTAAGTTTAGTGCTTGCAGAATCAATTTTGCTTTTGAGCTCTGAGTTTTTATCAAAAGCTTGAATAAGTGCAGAGAAGCTATCTAATTGTTGCATGATAACTTCGAAATTCTTTGTTTTAATTACATTCAATATCGTCGATAGCTCTTGGTCATTAAGGCTCTCAATAAATTTGTAAAGAGCATTGTACGAAAAAATTTCGTAGTTATACGCCATACTGAATCCATTGCCCAACAGAAGGTGAAATTTCCGTTCTTTTTTGCCTTTATTGTTCTTCTTAATCGATTGCAGTACGTCGTTAAAAGTTTCTAACTTCATTTATCGCTTTTAATACTCCCTCCGTATATGGACGAACTAGATAAAATATGCAACTCCCCACCCCTAAAACGGCACCACCACATCCCGCACCGCAATAAACCGCAGCGCCAGATCCGGCCACCGCGCCACCAGCAAACGCTGCTCATCCACCGTCAGCATCTCATACCGCTGCTCAGGCTGCTGACGATGGCCAACGAGGTCGCCTGGGCGTGGCACCGAATGACGAAATTGAGTCGCAATTTCCTATGCCGCAGTCAGACCTGATCCTGGGCAGCATGACTGAATAACTCTGACAGACCACTTATTTCAAAGCAAACGACGATGCCAATTAATCCGTATGAACCAGAACTCGCGAAGCGGAGAACGATCCTGACCATTGCAGATCGTCAGCTAAAGCAAACAACGTCGGTCTTCTCAAATATGACCAAAGATAATTCACAGGACAAATTAAATGCGGTACTGATTGCACTCAAGGATTATCAGGATGCCGCCAAAGGCTTAGCGGAGTGGGTCCAGCAAAAACACACTAAGCAATAACACCTCATCTAGCCGTGTCACCCCATAGACGTATCTCACTACTCGGGAGCGACAGCAGTGACAAATAACAAGTTAACGTTTGTATCACCCAAGAGATATCTCAGCACCACCGGAATATGCTGTACACATGAGTTGAAAAGCTCATAGCCACAACAAAAGGAGGTCTAACGATAGATAGCTTGATAGAATCGTTCGACGTTTCAAAAACAGTGCCCAAACACATCACTGATATTTCTTCTTAATTGCACTAGAGAGCCCTGTTTATAGTAGGTTCGCCTGATATACAACAACTCTTAAAAGTCTTGTTTACCTTAGAAGAGTTCCTCGGTTGATTGTTCTGGGTGCTGTTGTGTTTTAAAGCTTGCCTAGACCATGAGCCCAACGCTACAACGTACGAGGCCACAGCAAAAAACAGGCTTTGAATCATCTAGTCAATATTCCATCAGCTCACGTCACAGTGATCACAGGCACGATCACAAAAAACGGTGTGGAATACCCCTGAAATCGCCTGATTTCTCATGCAACAGAGAAATCATTGCCTCTCCTATCTCTCAAATCCACTTAAAGCACAGCAAACCCCTGACCGTTTTTCATCAGGGGATTTTTTTCTTTATCTCCTCCACGGGCCGAGGCTTTGGATGCTGGCTTAAGGATGGGTTGCGATCGCACCCATCCTTAAGGGTTAACCAGAGTAGGCTGTATCCATGAGAGCTTGCGGTCTTTGCCACCTTCACCCACAGGCGTTCGTCGCCAATGTCCACGCCGCCAATGGGTGGTCGGGCTTGTGTGGATAACTGAGCTAGCCAGGTTTGTAGTAATTGTCTTCACCCTAAAGTTTTCGGCACCAATCCACCGAGGATTAAGCATTCTTTCTTTTTTAGTCGGCTTCCGTTTACTGGTAGCTATAACTGTGGCCGAAGAAGCTGGGATATCTATCCAATCAGGCTTTAGCTGAAGTAACAATAGTGACTGATAGACAAGACGGGTGATCCGGTTACTCCACTCATGTTCCTTGTCAGTTATCACATTGGTAGCTTCTAGCCATTCAGTTGAGTCCGTCTCAGTATCGATCCAATTCCCCAGTAGAACACTGTTTTTGGCATAGGCACCCCCTGTCGGCAATGGCATGGTCCACATCAGCAAGTCCTTGGTAGCCACACTTGGGCTAACTGTCTCATCACCCACAGGGAACCGTCCTACATGCTCATTGGCCATAAGGTGTTGAACTAGAACATATCTGGGGTGAAAGCCATCCGGGTCCTGGGACCAGGGCACATCTGGCAACATCAACACACCCACAGGCAACACTTGCTCTAACGCGGGCAGCTGTGCCGGTAGATCGCTATTCCAAAGCGCCTCAGCAAGGGCAGGCCTGAGCCAGTAAACGGGGGCTTGCAGACTGCAAAAGCGAGCTGTTATGGAAACCAGCGTCTTAGCGGTGTGGTCGATGGAGTCAACGCCAATAGCAGCCACGTTATTGATCACCGCCGCCAGCTCACCCGCGCATTGCTCCCAAGGGATAAATCCATGGGGGTTACGGAACCGTCGCCTAAGCAATCCTTTGTAGACTTCAGTTTTTTTACTTCGCTGAACGATCTCCCGCCAGCGTTCTTGTAGTTTGTCTAACTCAGCGTCAGTGTAGGGTGTGGTCATGGCTGAAGTGATTGAGAGGCACGAGGATTGCCCTTACATCAGACTAAAAGCCTGATTTTACCGTTTCAACGATCATCACAGTGTCGTCACTGTAACCACCTGTGATCCCCATCACCAAAATTCCTCAGCCAATCTCAGAAACCCCTTAAGCAACCCTCAGTTACCGGTCAGATGACGTTCAGGTAGCCCCGGCATTCTTGTAATCAATGAAGCAAACAAACACTTCACTGATTCACCAAGGAGCTTTAACCATGAAACGCACACTTCTTTCCGCTTTAACCGTTCTCGTTGCTTCCACTGCTATCGCCCCCATCGCATCTGCTGCCGAGCCCGCTAGCTTCAATATCCAGTCCGCTCGCCTAGAAGAACTCGACAGCCGCAGTAAGAACACTGTCCACAAACTACGCCTTGAGCACCTCAACAATCAGACCAAGGCCATCGAAGATATCCAAGCCGCTCGGCTAGACGCACTTGACGCTCGCACTAAAGCTATCGACAACATTCAAGAAGCCCGCTTAGACGCCCTAGACGCTCGTACCAAAGCCGTTGAAAACATCCAAGAGACTCGCCTAGATGCCCTAGACGCTCGCACTAAGAACAGCGTTCACAAGCTACGTCTTGAGCACCTCAATAACCAAACTAAAGCCGTTGAGGATATTCAAGCCGCTCGTTTGGACGCATTGGATGCTCGTACTAAAGCCGTCGATAACATCCAGGAAGCTCGCCTCGATGCGCTGGATGCTCGTACTAAGTCCGTAGTCCGCTGAAAGAGCGGGTCCGCTAACAGCGGGGCGTAGTCAGGCTAACCAAGTTTGGGTGCCGAGTGCGTCTCCGTACATCCGTGAAGCTTCATTACCTTTCATGAGGCACCCTTCTCTCTTCTGATTCTCTCTACACACACACTTCAAGCCTCTGCCAATACGGTGGGGGCTTTTTTTAGGACAAAGCACGCACAATTGTATAAAAGAGAATAGTCAATACTCTTTCTAGCCAAGTGCAGCCCCAACGTCCACAACTTTCAGTAACTGCGAGGATTAGTAAATAGTGCATTGGCTTTGCCCAAGTCAATATCCTTTACTACAGCTCAAAGTCTTGGTATCAGAAGTATTCTCGGATTGTAAGAGCCTTGCGTACTCTTATCCTCAAAAAAGGGGGTCGCAGCCCCCACGCCACTAGCAAGCCGACGGCGGATGAACCACCACCCGAACACGCCCACCCCGCTGGCCGCCAGACAACCGAATGGAACCCTGGGGCACCGTGACCGGAACCGAAACCATAAAGCGACCTGGCCCACCAGTAGGAACCGACCGGACCAAAACCGAGTAACCAACGACCGCCGCCCAGCGCTGAGCGAAAAAGCTAGGCAAAAAGCCAAACCAGCACTCGGCCACGTAGCCCGTAAAGGACCGCTCAGACTCGCGCCAGCAGCACTCGACTGCGCCAAACTCAGCGGCTAAACCAGACACAAACTCAAACGGAACAGAACGCATAGACCAAACCAACGCAACGCGCCCTATTCACCCAATGACAAGCCGTTGGTTATTTGGGATAACCCAGTGTCAAGCGGACTTGTAGCCGGAGTTTAAGCGCTGTTGCGATGCGGCAGACGCTGGATAACGGAGGCTGCAAGCTTGGCTTGACGCGCTGCTTGGACGGGTAAACTTGAGCGGCTGTGGTGGTGGTAATTCTGTTGGCAATGCGCAGGCCTACAGACAATGCACCTACAACGTTGTAACGAGAGTGCAACCCAGTTCAAAGGCCCATGCTACAATCACTGCGCATTAGGGCGCAGCCGCCCAGCAAAAAGCCCCAGCGAATGCCAGGGCCAAGTTAGTACTATTCATCAAGCCTAAAGCATTCCCTTCAAGGATGTGGCTAAGCAGATGGCTGCGTGGCGGAGTTGCGATCGCAATCGTTACTGCAGGCAGGAAAGCTCTCATTGGAACTAATCTCTACCATGGAAACCGCTTTCTAGTTTTCCTAGATTCTTCCTTAACAACAGCATTAATCCGTTCATTCACTTCATCTTGAGACTCTCCGCCGATAGTCCCTTCCATACGCTCTAGTTCATAAGCTGCAAACGTTTCATTCGCCATGTAAGCCTGTTGAACTTCATGGGGTAGAGTGTCACGCTTAAAGCGTTTTCCCCCAGTTTCCTGATAAAGCTGACGGACAGTGCAATCAAATAGCTCAGCAGTTTCTGTAATCACTGCCTGCTTGTGACATTCACCGTCACCACCATTTGCCTTGATAGAGTCTGTAAACCGTCTGAAAACGGTAACTCCATCAGCTCGCTTACGCTGCGGCGCTAATTCCTGCGAGGTCCCTAATAGGTCTAGCTGAGAATCCGATGGCTCGATCCGATCCTTCTCGTTCTTCCAGTAATCTAAAAAACCCATCTGCTTGTTCTCTCTCTTGATGGCTGAAATCCTTACTGAATAAGTCCTCTAGACCTGTTTTGATGGCTTCTAAAGCCTCGGGATACATCAGGAATTCATCAAAGATTTGGTGACGGTATTCGTAATCCCAACGCTCAGGTCGAAAGGCAAAGGTGTTAGTGAGCAACATCCAAGAGTCTAAGCAGCTCTCAATGGCGAACATAGCCTCAAATCTGCACAATGCTGCTACCCAGGTCTTTTTGAACCTGCGATCACCAAAAGCTTTAACTTCCTGCTCGAATTGCCCAGGCTGAACAGCAAAGCCTGTGTGCAAAATATCCCAGGTCCGTCTAACTCGCTTTTTAACCTCTGGTAGCTTCATCATGCTTGATGCAGTGGTGTTACTCACTAGGTTACTCCTTCTTAATCCCCAGAATCACTAAATTTAATGCCGGTCGCTGTTCTGCCTGAATACTGAACTGCCACCCATCGACCATTGGGCAATCCGTAGTAGTCAGACGTACTATCCCGATAGGCTGGAAAGCCAAACCGATCAGAGATGGCCTCATAGGACTGAGGGAACTGAAGATACAGCAGCGCTTTGATGTCGGATTCGCTCAGTTCACCGTCCACACCGTAAGGTTGAATCCCAGCGGGTGGTACGACGGAGGGTTCCACAGCTTCAACGACTGGAGGCTGGAGAATCAGATTTAACTCCTCTGGGCAGCTGGTAGTTGCGATCGCAATCCACAACAGCCCCACAATATTCCGTGTCATTGACCACCTCCCATGCGCCGCTGCTTCAGGGAGTTAATGGTCTGCAATTCTGCCTGTAGCTCTGCCTGATAGAGCATCACCGCTCGCTGCTGCCCCCGCGTAACGGCAGCTTTTAAGTCGGCTTCAGATAGATTGGTTTCCGCAGTATTGGCCTGGTCAATTAATGCCTCAAGACTCTGCAGCTGCTGAGCAACGGATAGCTCTAGCTCATTGGTCTGGGATTCACGCAGGGCCAACACGTTGCCGACTTCCTCGGGCATTAGCTCGCCTTCGATGACGCCTGCGCTTTCCCATTCATGGGCGTAGCGGGCTTTAGTGTCGATAACCCATTGGTTGCGATCGCAAATTTTCACCACAGCAAACTCACCGAAGAGAGTCCGAGCCAGCTCAGAATATCCCCGCCCATCCTTTAGTAATTCAGCCGGAGCCACCTGACGAATCCAGTCAAACCAACGAGTTCGCACAGTGGACTCCGCTACATTGTGCGATTGTGCGATTTCCTGTGCGGTGTAGTGTGCAGACGTGTGCGACTGGATGTCCGCAACGGTGCGCGGATTTGTGCTATTCATAAGTTGAATCCTATGACTACAAGGGTTTGAGAGTGTGAGCCAGATGCACGCCTACTGTGCTTGACCGTGCGAATAGGTGTGCGGCTCACGCACAAATATCTTATAGCAGAACTCCAGACACCTCACAAGACAATTTCTGAAACATTTATATATAAAGCACTATAAAGCCAGACAACAAAAAGGACATCTCGTTTCATTGCCCTAGTCGATAAACTATCCCTGTTGCATTGGTTGGATGATGAGTGAACTTGATGGGCTACCGGTTGCATCCTTGATGGAGCGGTATGGAGTAAATCGGTCTCAAATTTATGTAAGGCTGGATGCTATCAAGAAAATCGATCCATCCTTGGTTCCTGTCAGACGTGGGCGCAGATCATTTGTCAGTAGCGAGCTCTTAGGGCATCTAGATAGCATTGCAGCTCTACTACAGCAGGGACTCACAACCGAAGAAGCCGCTGAAACAGCATTAGGAGCAAGCTCAAAATCCACCACCCAACCAGATGTCTGGCCGGACAGTCTGGCCAGACAGGACAGCTCAGACCTATCTAATCGCGATCTAATTGGATTACTGCTAGCAAATCTACAGCAGCCAGTGGTGCCCAAAGATCGGCTAGCAATGTTTAGGGATCTTCAGGCAATTGCTGATCATGATTGGCGGCCAAGCACTAGTCAGCTATGCGAAATATTGGAGCTATCTAGCATTACTGGCAATGAATTCGAACGTTATGGATTCCGATTCATTCGAAAGGGCAAAAATGGGACGGAATCAGCCTGGAAAGTGGAAAAGGTTTAAATTTTGAGATCGCACCAGCGCTAAACAGAAAAACTGATAACGACTGAAAGGCTACAAACCCCTAGGAATATGATGCCTAGCTCCTTTGCTGCAGCAATGCAGTAATCACTTACTTAAGTATCTTTTTTTGTTTGCATTAAGCCTGAAGTGCATCGCTCAATGCCGCCTAAATAACGCTTCAATTACAACCCACTGAATCAGCTGAGCAAGCCACACAAAAAACTACCCCCAGCTGCAGGATAACTTCTCTGTCCTCATCACCTCAAATATTCAAAACCGCCTAGACATATACGCTAGGCGGCTAAGGTTTGGCGACCACCTGTAATATACCGCCGATTTGCAGATCACCACTTTAAGTACTTACTGCATTAATGCAGTAAGTACTTAATCACTTAATTGAGGAAGTACAGCGTCAAGTATTGCTCTTACAATATCTACCTTACGCTTGCCGCTGGTCGCCGCCGCCATAGTTAGGCGTCGATGTAATGACTCCGGTAGATCAGCCGTAAATCTGATATTGCGTTCCGGTGCATCAGTCGGCGCTAGGATATCAGCCAGAATTTCTGAATTAGATTGAGCCTGAGGTTTTGACTCAGGAGTATCCGTTGACTCAACTTTAAGTGCTTTAGATTTTTCCTTCTTAACTGGGGGCTTACTTTGCGCTGCTGCAAACACATCATCCAAGTTCATCACTCAGTTCCTCCCAGATAGCTTTCCAATCATTTTGAGCAGGACCTTTCACTGTGTGACCATTACTCGCCGCATGGATATACGCCTTATACCGACGAACTGCTCGCTGAAATATTGGGTATCCATGGCGCTCCAATGCTGCCTTAGCTTCAGCCCCATCTTTTTGCGGTGGTGGCGGGACCAAAGTGATCAGGCATTTATAGTTAGTACCTTCGGGTAGGCTCCCAGCCATTTGAATCAATGCAGAAATTGAGAGCGGATCGGGAGTCGTCGGTAGGATTAAGAGATCCGTACCGTTGGCGATACTTTCCACCTCATCGGATGACGGGCGAGCTGGGGTATCGATCACGGTATGGGTATAGTTGCCTTTCATTAGCCGCTTTGGGGCCTCGGCTTCCAAACAAACGTCAAACGGCAGCAGTCCTTTTCTGGCCCATAGGGAAGCTGACTTATTTGGGTCTGAGTCGATCAGAAGCGTGGGGGCTTTCGCTTGAAGCAGCGCCGCAAAGTGAATAGCGCTGGTGGTTTTGCCCACGCCTCCTTTGAACTGGCAGAGGGTGACAATCATTACTTGATGCAGTAAGGCAGTATTACAGTAATACTTTTAACACGTTGCGATGAAGAGTCAAGGATCTGGGCAATACATTGGGTGAAGCGGTTGCGATCTCAACGCAGCAAACGTAAGTTTAAGCATTTCAAGCCCTATGAGCATTTCTACCAGATTGCTCAGCCATATAACTTGTCACAGATTTTTTGGGTCATTCCACATACCTATAGAAGCATCAAATATTTTTGATTTGATGTAGTGGGCAACGATTAAATGACTAAATATTTTTCCAGCTTGCTCTTGAAAATATCGAGAGCAAAATAGGCATTTCTCTTTATCCTTTCAGTCGCAATCTAGAAAATGGTTAATACAATTTCAACAACTGATTCAGGATTTACATCCGTTCAAGAATTACCTCCACCGCTCCTTCCAAGTAGTGAACTGCTTCACTATGGAGGTAGTGCTGCAGCCATCATTATTGCCGTTGCATTTTTACTAAGAGCTGTAGGTGAAATGATTGAAAAATTGGTGCCAGTTATGCTGCGAGCCCAAACTCCTTATCCAAATCCCAGCAATCCTTCATCCACTGAAATAGATAAATCAAGTTCCACTACGCTCCCTACCAAACAGTAATGTCACATTTTTTTCTATTCAATCCACATAGCTATATGAGTTAGGGGAACTTATGGATGAATGGCCACAAATCCAAGAGCGTTTAGCTCAGCTTGATGACTTTATCAGTGAAGTCATATCGAGCAGAGACAGCTCAAAGCCCCATAACCTTTTACTGCTAATTGACCGATGGTTGAAACAGTTTCACCTGTCCTCGCGCATAGATTGTAGTGAAATCCTCACGGAAACATATTTCCAGGCTCGCAGTGACATTCGTGATAAGGGAGTTCATATAGAAAAATTACCAGCCTGGTTCAAAACTGTTTCCTTTAGAAAGATTCGAGACCTTAGCAAAAAAGCTAAAAACCGTGACCGAGCTACCCAGCGACTCATTCGCAATGATGAGCATTTTACCGAAAACGTTATCCATCTCAATGAGTTTGACCACACAAGTATCGAAGCCTTACTTGAGGCTTCAGCAAAATTAAAAGACGAAGAGTTAAAGATACTGAAATTACGAATTGTTCAAGGACTTTCGTGGAAAGACGTTAAACAGCGTTGGACAACGGATACAGGAAAAGATTTATCAGAAACTGCTTTAAGGAAAAAAGGAGAGCGCGCATTAAAACATCTCCGCAATGAATTCACCGCTAAACACCCCAAAGAATCGCTTCATGTAAAGGGGGTCGTATGACAAGAAAGAATCACGGTAATCATATCAAGCGCCCTATTGGTTCCTACTCAGAGATTTTAAAGGAGTACCGTAGCTTAGCCTTACGACCAGAGCTGACTGAAATAGAAGCCAAACGTCTAGAACATATTTTAGAAGCCGCTTGCTCTGACGATATGCTCAGCCTGCTAATCAATGAGGTTGATGAAGCTCTTTTTGATGCCCAAGAGCCTAGCGAGCATCATAACTACCATGAGATCCAAAATGAAGCTGCCAGAACAGTTGAGTTAATTGGTGGAAAAATCCCTTGTCATAAAAACATTTTTGCTAGTTCGAAGCTGAACCTAGCAGCTTATGAACCCACTCTCAAAGAATACAGTCAGCTTCTACAAGTTTCGACTTTATCTGAAGCTGATGCTACTCACATGGAGCAAATTCTAGAAACTGCCTATGAAGATGAGCTATTAGCCCTGCTGCTGGATACCATTGATGGGCAATTAGAAGGAATGCCAAAGGTTGCCCAAATCAAGCCACCAAAACCTGTTCAAATAGTTGCTCCATCAAGAAAGCATATCGCCCCTCGTCGCAGACGTTCGGCAAAATCAGTAATTGAATCAGTGGTAATTGCCTGCTCTTTATTATTAGCAGCAGCACCCCTTGTGATGAATCTGCAGCCACAAACATCACGACAACAGGAACAGCTTACATCTTCAAATGATTTTTCCGTGGATCAACCATCCGAGCTGAATGTTGAGAACTCGAATATTTCCCTTGGGGAAGAAGTATTAGTTCAAATGGCTCCCGAGAGTGCTTACCAAAATGATCTTCTGCAAGAAGAAATTATCGTTCCTAAAGGTACAGACAACAGCCTAAACCCTGATATAGATGATTTGTTCTCATTCACAATAGAGTTTAAGGCAGAGGCAACGGAACCTAGATCCAGAGAAGTTCTACCTCCTCAAGAAGCAAGTATCGATATCGAAACCGCAATAGACATTCCTGCTTTAGAAACAACAGAGGGGGATACGGAACATGACTTCGTCATACCTTCCTATGATTTGCCTGAAATAGAAAAGATTGAGAATGAAAATAGTGAGGAAGCACCAGATAATGACCTGCCTGAATCAGTACGTCCAGACACTAATCAAGAATCGGGGCCTTCTGATGTGAATCACAATTTGAATGGTTTTCCTGATAAAAATCATAGCCTTGAAATAGCCGATCGACAAAACAACCCTAATCAGATAGAAGGCTCCGAGGAAGAACAAAAGTTACAACAGGGACATAATTTTGAAACACACTTCATTAGCATCGACAGGTTAAATAACCAAGAAACACCTCAAGGTAGTAGCAATGCTACAGTCTCAAACCCAGTTGGCTCAGGCGGTACTATTCGGGTCCTGGGTAATGATAGTGTCATAGCAGATAATTCCCGTGTCAACACATCTGACCGAACGGATGACGGTACTGCCCTAATTGGTGGAACCTTTCAAGGACAAGGGACAGTATCGATTACCGAACCAATTCACATTGATAATGGCTCCATCATTCCGGGTCCTACTACAGGCTCCGGAGATGGCGGTCAGGTTATTGTTTGGGCTGAAAGTTTACCTCATTTTTACGGAGATATTGCAACAAGAGGAGCAACCAGCTCTGGTAATAGTGGATTTGTAGAAATATCTGGGCAAGGTAGCTTAGCTTTTCAAGGGATAGTAGACACAAGTATGAGTAATGGAACAGCTGGAGATTTACTTCTAGATCCAGAAAATATCAGAATTTTTGATACTTCGGAAGGCGATGTCTTATTAAATTCCTCTAGTGATATTCAAGTTGCCTCTATTGATGCAGCAGGAGATAGAAATGGTAGTAGGGGTGATATCACTATAAATGGAGATCAGGTCTTTAATACTACCGGTACAGTATCTGCTACAGCCACCAACAGTATCAGTAGAGAGAACAATTCTATTCAGCCAGTTCAATCATTCCCTGGCTCATATTTCCAGGGAGATATGAGAATTCTTACAACTGATGTTAATAACGATAATACTAATGATGAAGTCGTAAGTAATGATGAAAATATTCATCTTTCAGCAGCGTTTAATATCATCCTCAATGGGGGTAATATTTTTGAAATCTCTCCGGAATTAGAAGAGGTAATAGAGCCAAATAATTTGAGCGCGAATGGAGTATACCTGTTTGGAGAAAAACCACTACCCGATCAACTTCAGACTGCCTATTTTATTTTCGAGATTCAGGATGATGAGTTGATTGGCGCATTTTATGCACCTCATAGCTCCTTTGATTGCGCTGTTGGTCAAGTTCAGAATACACATCTTGCATTAACTATTACCGAAACCTACACCCAGGAAAGCTATAGCTATGAAATTGAACGGAGTACTCAAATTATTTCAGCCAACCAACAATTAAATTCCATTTTTGCTTTTGAGTTGCAGAGTTGGCATCGCATAGATTCTTTTAGTGATAATGATTTAAGAATGCTATCAACATGTCAGACTTACTATGAGTCAGATAATTGATAGCATGTTTCAACATTTTTTAAGAAACTCCAATCAATCCAACACCTCAATCGCTGCAGCTTTTTCAGCATCTGACACATCTAAATAGCGCTGCAACGAAACCATCGACGACCACCCACCCAACTCCTGAATCGCCTTCATCCGTACTCCACCGCGATCTAACCCAGTCGCCCAGGTACGGCGACTACTATGGGTACTAAATCCTTCAAGCCCCAGATAACTGCACACTCGACGTAACGCTTTATCGCAGGCCTGCCGAGTAATGGGCTTATCTTTGTTGCGTCCAGGAAACAGATATCCCTTTGTCGGCAAGTCCACCTCATCCAAAATCACTTTCAACTTTGAATGAATAGGAACCGCCCGAGTGTTTTTAGTTTTGGTAGTGGTCTTTTTGAAGACAATGGTGTTGCCTACTAAACTTTCTGCTCTCAGCTGTCGCGCTTCGCTAATTCGACACCCAGTGTAGTAACAGATTGAGAATACTGCTCTCATATTGGGATTTAATTCAGCTGCTACCTGATCAAATTGATCGTCAGCCCACACCTCTGCTTTGCCGTTGCGATCGCACTTGGGCATAGTTGCTAATTTGAATAAAAGAGCAACTTTAGAATACCGGATTCTTAAGGCGTTGGGCTGAAACGTCGAAAACTCGTGGTTTCTTATTGAGAATAGCCATAGTTAAAAATCAACTGTCACATACGGCTTAGCTCAATGTTCGTAAGCGTTTACACGGTTAACAGCGTTAACGCTTTTCAGCCATAACAAAAATGCCTATGGTCCACACACCATGAGTTAACGCTGTTAACGTCGTTTACAACTATGAGCAAGCCCATCGCCGCCGCCCGCATTCCCCATAGTTGGGACGAGCAGATACGTGCGATCGCAAACGAAACAGGGCGCACTCCCAGCGAAGTAGTCAAAGAAGCCATTGGTCTTTACCTAGAGAAAACAGATCCAAATGGTGTGGCATCGATGGCACGGCGAATTAGCACTTTAGAAAAACAAATTAAAAAGTTAGTGCAATTGGTTTAAAAGTCACCTACCAAGACAATAAGCTCTAGCAGTAACGCCTTTCTACACAAATTCGTAGCTGAATGGTGCCCTAAGCACCAAGTACTTAGGGCACCGACTCATTCTTTAAGCTTCAAGCAATCGCGCCAGCGCTTTTGCAAGCGCAGTAAGCATAAGAATGAGAAGCAGCTCTTCCATACAAGAGTCCTCAACTAGGTTGACAAGTTGCCCTTGATGAAACGATTCAGGCAAGTTGGCCCAGAAGTGTGCCGCAACTAGGTCAAAATTCCGAATAGCAAAATATCTCGGGACGTATATACCATAGCCCGAGAAAAGTCAATATGTCAATAGGCAACTCGAAAGATGC
Organism: Leptothoe sp. LEGE 181152; assembly: GCF_032906605.1. NCBI lineage: Bacteria > Bacillati > Cyanobacteriota > Cyanophyceae > Nodosilineales > Cymatolegaceae > Leptothoe > Leptothoe sp. LEGE 181152. The sequence continues at coordinate 18,093 of NZ_JASATU010000046.1, read as the reverse complement.
CCCTAGTTGCGGCACATCCATAATGTAAACCAAAAAAGTCATATATGCAACCCCAAAAGTCATAAGACTAATCAGGTATTTTTGAAAAAAGTCATATATGCCAACCAATGCGCTACAAATCATGCTGCGGGAAAATCATAACTTTTCGATTAGCAACTACATAAATAGTAGAAGGCTGTTAGCTTCACTGTTGTAATCAACGTGCAACAATTCGGTACAAGACAAATTAACAAGCGATTCCAGTTGATGTAACAATGGCCTTGATCATCCCTGACACAATCCCATCAAAAGCTAGTCAGGGCGAGAAACTACTATTCAAAATTTTAAGTACACAGCTGCCTGATGATTTCATCGTTTGGCATGAACCACGGGTTAACGGTCTCTATCCCGATTTCATCATTATTGGGCCTGAGTTTGGGTTACTGGTTTTAGAAGTCAAGGGTTGGTATGCCGCCCAAGTGATGCGAGGCAACAACAACTTTTTTGATATTCGTTGGCAGCGTGGCGACGTCGTTAGGACTGAAACATGCCAACACCCGCTAAAGCAAGGCCATGGTTACTTTGGGTCAGTGGCCGACAAGCTGAAAGGCTACCCAATCCTATGTCACCCAGACGGTAACTACCAGGGACGGCTATGTTTTCCCGTGGGCATTGGCGCAGTGATGAGCAACATGACGGAGCCACAGGCCCACAATGACAGCATTTATGTTCTGTTAAAGAAACCAGCCGTTGCCTATCGGGATGAGTTACAGAGCTGGGCTAACCTGCCGAGTGGTGAGCTAATCCAACGACTCAAGGCGATGTTTACGAAGGCCGACTTTACGTTTGCACCTCTCACCTCCGACCAGGTCGGCACCATTAAGGGCATTCTGCATCCTGAAGTAGCGATCAAAGAGGTCCCGGCTAAGCAGACCAGCCTATCGTTTGAACCGGAGCAACCGTTACCAGCCACAGCCACCATTTTGCTTAGCCTCGATGCAGAGCAAGAGAGAATGGCCCGCACTATGAAAGGCGGCCACCGACTCATTTCTGGCGTTGCTGGCTCTGGTAAAACGTTGATTCTGACGGCTCGCGCTAAAGCGTTGGCAAACCGTCTGACGCAGCATCGAATACTCATCCTGTGTTTCAATATTACGTTGGCGGCTCAGTTGCGATCTCAACTCCACAACGACAGCCGCAACCCGCAGTACAAAGAGCGTATAGAGGTTCTGCACTTCCATGGTTGGGCTAGAACGCTACTGGGTCGCCTGCCCAATCCGCACCAGTTCGCAAACGATGAAGACTATAACCAGGTCTTGGGTGAGAAGGTTTTGGCTAAGCTGAGATCGCTCCCCCCTGAGCAGCGCTGGGATTCGGTGTTAGTCGATGAAGCGCATACGTTCTCACAGAGCTGGTTTACGTGTTGCGTAGCAGCGTTGAAAGACCCGATAGATGGTGACTTGCTGATTGTTAGTGATGGTAGTCAGAGCTTGTACAAGAGAAATAAATTTACCTGGAAATCCGTTGGTATTAACGCAATTGGGGGACGTTCGAAGCGCTTAACCCAAAACTATCGCAACACCCAAGAGATTCTGACGGCGGCCTGGGGCGTTTTACAAACTAAGGGGAAAGCCGATGCAGATGCAACGTTCCCGGCTGTAGAACCTAGTGCAGCGATACGTAGCGGCCCTAAACCAACAGTCCATCTTAGTAAATCGAAAGCAGCAGCGGGAGACGCCACTATTGAGAAGATAAAAAGTCTCTTGAACTCGGGCTATTCCCCATCAGATATCGCGATTCTATATCGCTGGAAATCTAAAAAAGAGAATGACGCATTCAACTCACTTTTAAGCCAGCTTCAGAGCCTAAACGTACCTCACTACTGGGTCACTGAGAATCAAGCAACCAAACGTAATTACGATGCTCAGCGTCCTGGCATCAGGATTATTACCACGCTCTCATCGCTGGGATTAGAGTTTAAAGTCGTCCTACTGTTATGGGCCGAGCAGTTCTGGGACTGCCGGAGTAGTGATAGTGATCAAGCCTCATTGGCTCAGCGGCAGCTGTATGTAGCCATGACAAGGGCTCAAGATGAGCTGCATCTGTTTACATCTAATAGAGTTCAGTTTTTAAACTCTCGAAACTTTAATCTTGAAATATCAAAACAGTTCAGCAAAAAATCGAGGCGCTAACGCGCCAAAGAGGGAAAAGAGAGCAAAGAGCAAAAGCGCAAGAGTGCAAAGGGCTACAGAGTCCACGAGGAGGCGCAAACAACTCGAAAACCGACGTAGTTGACCCTGCTGCCGCGCGCAAACCAGTTGCGATTGGCCGAGCGGCAGTTAACTGGATTGTTGAAACAGGAACCGCCCCGCAGCAGCCTACTTGCACTGTCATCATTAGATAACCAGGCACTGCCATCCGTAGGCGCGCCCTCGTAATTATCATGCCAATGGTCTAAACACCATTCCCACACATTGCCATGCATGTCATACAGGCCAAAGGCATTCGCAGGAAAGCTGCCGACATCTGTTGTCCGGTGTCGATACTCTCCTTTGGGACCGGAACCATAAGTATATTCGCCGTTATAATTCGCCAGGTCAGGAGTGATGGTTTCTCCACAGTGGAACGGGGTGGTCGTATCCGCTAGGCAAGCATATTCCCACTCAGCTTCACTGGGTAAACGATAGTCCCGCCCTGTTTTTTGCGACAGCCTTTTACAGAACTCAACTGCATCATCCCAAGTCACCGATTCAACCGGACGGTTCTCGCCGTTGAAACTAGCAGGATCAGTCGCTAGATCACGATCTATCTTAGGCAATGCTGCAATCGCTTTCCATTGAGCCTGGGTCACTGGGAACTTACCCATCAAAAAAGAGGTAACTGTTACTTCATGCTGGGGCCTTTCATCCGCCTCTCCCTGGCCATCGGGAGAGCCCATCTGAAAAGTCCCTCCTGGTATCATCATTAAATCAAGCGTAATCCCACCGTCTAACTCCTCGGTACGGAATTCAGCTTGCTTGCGCTCCACGGTAATGCTTTTATCTTGGACATTGACAGTGGCAACGTTAAATTCCGCCGTTGTACCCGCAGTCGTTGAAGGCTCAAGCTCAGGTAGCATCCAATCAGTGGCAGTGGACTGAAACAAGGCTCTTCCTAACAAAATCGTACCAATACCACCGCCTGTAAAACCGAGGATTTGAATCAGCCGCCGCCGACTTACCCGCTCACCCAGGGAATACGGGGACGTTGTTCTCGGAGAAGAATCGGAAACTTGACGCTGAGACTGACGGGAGGATGGAGCAGTCTGTTTAGGCTTCGCTGAGGGAGAAACAGCAAGCTTTGGAGCTGGGGGCTCTGAACAGACCTTAGGAACGCTTGGTTTAGGCGTAGTAGGCGGCTGTGGTGGCCTAGCCGAACGTGGCGTGATTGACGCTGACTCGGATGTCTGAGGTGGCTTTGGAGAAGGCGCACTTGGTCGAGCGGAACTCCCATCCCGAGACAAACGTTCAATCCCGGCGATCGCTTCTGGATCGCCAGGAGACACCATCAACACACGAATCCACAGCTGCCTGGCAGTTGGGCGATCGCGCTCCAATTCCGCTGTGAGTGCGTCATTTTTCAGGGCAACAACATCGGTCAGCGTTGCCTGAGTCGGCAGCAAAATTAAATGGTTTTTACTGGGGGGCTCAATCACACCATAGGGCGTTTGAGAAACACGCTTATATTGCCGAGTGAGCTGGGGCACGTAGTAACGAAGGCGCTGATACAGACGCTCCACGGTCGCGCAGTTGCCCTCGCCCTGCAGCCGCAGACTGTCTATCAAAACATGGGTAAAGGCTCCATGCTGCAGCTCCTGGATTTCGTAGGATGACTCCTCAGGGCTACAGGAAAACAGGGTGATCACCCCCTGCTGCTTTTCTTCCCCAATACCAACAGCGCCACGGCGACCTTCATAGCTCCGACAGGCATCAATCAGCAGGATGATATTATCTGCACCGCTGCGACGCAGACGTTCGCTAATGTAGTGAATCGGAATTGCTGACCCAGCCAGGTCGCCGCGATCGCCATCAATCGGCATGAGATAATCCCGATTCTGATCGCGGATGCCATGACCGGCGAAAAAGCACCACAGGTTATCGCCCTCGCGTAAAAACGGTTGATCAAATCGCTTGCGAAAGAATCGCCGTAATGTAGTACAGGTAGGATAAGCATCCAGATCGGGGCCATAGTCCTGGGGTATGGGCTCAGCGTCTTCTGCGAAGTGATAGACCCGCTCAAACTTAAGCTCGTCGCTAAAAAACTGACGGATCGAGTCCGCATCCCGCTTCGCGTAGTTCAGCCGCTGCAGGTAGCGATAGCCATTAATACCAATCGTGATCGCCCAGTTTCTGGCCATAACCAGGGGTTAGGAGTCAGTTAAGGATACGATATCCGAATTTCGAATTCCTCAAACAGGCTTGCCGCTGTATCCTAACTGCTTTTTCCGTCGGGGCGAACAAACTTCAGGGTAATGCCGCCGCTATTGCCGAGCTTGCCGCCATTCCCAACCAAGCTGAGCTGGCCTTCGGCATTGATCTCCACCGAAAGCTCTACTTCGTTAAGCTGCAAACTAGTGTCGGTTGTCGCCTGGTCAAACAGGTCATTAACGACAGCGAGCATCCCCTGCATCTGGGTTTTCAGCGCCTGGGCATCCAGGGGTACTCGCTTGCGTTGAAATTTCTGCGTAATGACTTCGACCGGTCCTCGCTTGGGTGCTTCTCCCCAGCCACCACCAGTATCAGTACTGTTACGCTCTCCTTCGATGGGGATGACGGCTTCAGTTTCTTCGACTGCGGCAATGATATAAAGCTGTGGTTCGTCAGACATGGGGGCAGGTCTCCTCACACCAGGTTAAGGGAGTGATGCAGCTAACCGTTCAGCCAGGCTTACCAGGCTATCTGCACCGTTTTATTTTCGGATACCTCGATGGGTATCGCCGGAGCAGGTCTGGACTCTTCTGTGGTACGCCCGACAGATTCCCACCTGCCAGTTCTGACCGGCTCGGTCCCAGGCAAAGCCTAGAAACCAGCCTTAGAAGAGTGCACGAGGAGGCGCAAACAACTCGAAAACCGTTGTTGTTGTTCCTGTTGTCGCGCGCGTTCCTGTTGCGATTGGCCGAGCGGCAGTTATCTGGATTGTTGTTCCAGGAACCGCCCCGCAGCAGCTAGCGGTGCCTACCCCAGCATTAGAATACAGGAGCAAACATCAGAATTCAGAAATTTTGGACAATCATTAGGATTTCAAGGTTTTAGCAAATACAAGCTGGCTAAAAATATCCTCCCGCAGATGACCGCTATCGCCATGTTTGAGGTGAGCGGCCCAGCTTTGGACTGACTGACTGAGGCGCTCAAAACTCATGCGATCCTTTGCGTAGGCTCGTTGCAACTGCTTGAAGCGAGCGCGAGCACGGCGCAGGTTATCGCTACGCACACGGATCCGATCTTGAAATACACGAAATCCGACAAAGTTGGCCCCATACGCTGTTTGAAACAGTTGGCTTTTGATGGGGTGAATCCTTAACCGAAGGCTAGCAAGATACTCTTCAATAGCTGTACGGGCCTCATAGAGATAATCATAGTCATCGGAGAAGAGCGCGAAGTCATCGACATATCTCAGATATTTAGGAGCTTTGAGCTGTTCTTTAACAAAGTGATCAAAGCCGTTGAGATAAATGTTGGCAAAGAACTGACTGGTGAGATTACCAATGGGCAGCCCTTTGCGACGCTCTAGTGGCGTCAGCAGGGTATCCCCAGGAAAGTACTCAATGGAGGGCTCTTGAGGGTTGCTGCCGTCGATTATGCTATCAATTAGCCACAGGGTATCCTGACACTTGATTTTACGACGAATCAAGCCTTTGAGAATCTCATGATCGATTGAGGGAAAGTATTTTCGGACGTCACATTGCAAGGCATAGTCGCTGGTACGGGCAAAGTGGGTGAAGCGCCTAAGAGCACGATGGGTACCAAAACCAAGCCGATTGGCATAGGAGTCAAAAATAAAGGTACGCTCAAAAATTGGCTGAATGATATTGCACAGGGCATGATGCACCACCCGGTCCCGATAAGGCGCAGCTGAGATTATTCTGGGTTTGGGTGAATAGACCTGAAACGTCCTATAGCAGCCAGGTTGGTAGGTTTTGGCTTTGAGGGCATGGTGCAGCTTCAGCAGCTCCTGCTCACGGTTATAGTTAAACGCTAAAACATTGGGTCGAAAACGCTTGCCACGCTGGGCCTGACGAGCCGCTAATAACAGATTTTCAAAATCAATCACCTGGGGCCACAGATTGCCATAGCGTTTCATGGTCTTGCCCGCTTTTGCTGTTTCATCCAGCCGCCTAGATCAGTCCCAATCGTGTTAATCAGGCTACTGGCGTATTCATAGCGACGCGGCTGAACCAGCTCAAAATCCAGCAGTAAACGGGTCTGATAACGCAGGATATCCAAGCTAGAGTTAATCGCCTTCAGTCGATTCAGCTTGTCATGGGTATAGCGGGCTTGGATCATCTCTTCCAGCAAACGATAGAGCCCAGTAATCATGCGATCTCCCAGGGTAAAACGGTAGTCGCGAGGCAAACGATGGAGGATCGGCACATACCATTTGATGAGATCGTAGGTTTTCTGAATAATGGGCAGGTCTTCCATAGGTCAAAAAATTTTCGAGCGCTTCGCGCAGAGCAAAGGGGAAAGTGTAGAGGGCAAAGCGCAAAAGAGCAATAGTACAAAGGATTACAGAGTCCACGAGGAGGCGCAAACAACTCGAAAACCGTCGTCGTAGATCCCGAAGTCGCGCGCGTACCTGAGGCGATAGGCCGAGCGGCAGTAATCTGGATAGACGTCCCAGGAACCGCCCCGCAGCACTCGCCTAGAGGAACCGCCACCTTTCGTCCAAGCACTGCCATCGGTTGGGGCTCCCTCGTAATTGTCATGCCAGTGGTCTAAGCACCATTCCCAGACATTGCCATGCATATCATGAAGTCCCCAGGCATTCGCCGGAAAGCTCCCCACATCCGTTGTTTCGCCTGTGCGGTAATTGGCCTGATCTGACGTCAAGGTGTCGCCAAAATAATATGGAGTCGTGGTCCTCGCTCGACAGGCATACTCCCATTCAGCCTCACTGGGCAGGCGATACTCTCGGCCTGTCTGCTTAGACAGCCGCTGGCAGAACTCAACCGCATCCTCCCAGGACACACACTCAACTGGACGGTGATCGCCTTTGAATTGGAATGGATCCGCCTTCAAGTCCCGTTCAACCTTAGGTAACGCTACAACCGCTTTCCACTGAGTCTGGGTTACCAGGTATTTCCCCATCAGAAATGGCTTAACTGTCACTTTATGCTGAGGTCGCTCAGAATCACGGCCCTCCCCATCCGGTGAGCCCATCAGAAAGCTCCCACCCGGAATCGGTACTAGCTCCAGACTGACTCCATTCCCCAGCTCTTCTCGCCGAGGCAGGGCACTGCCCTGCGTATCACCTGGGGCCTCAACGGGCGCTGATACAGGTGGCGCAGTAAACACCTGCAAACGGTCTGCTGACTCCTCATGTGGGGGTGGCGCAGCGGGCACCTCCGTAACTGAAGTCGCAATACTACGGCTACCGGCTGTTGCCGGTGGCGATGTGGGACCACCAGACGCCTGCTGGTTTTGTTTAATGGCAATACGGCCAATCGCGGCAACGGCATCTTGATCCGCTGGAGAGGCCGCCAAACACCGTATCCATAGCTGCTGTGCAAAGGTGAGGTCAGCTTCCAGCTCCGCTCTATAAGCCGTATTCTTGAGGGCCTGCACATCCTGTAACGTTGCCTGCTGGGGCAATAGAATTAAGCAATTTTTGGATAACGGTTCAACCGCTGTGTATGGCGTCTGAGATGGTTTGTTATACCGCTGATTTAGTTCTGGTACCTCATAGCGCAGATACTGATCCAATCGCTCCACCGTGGCGCAGTTTTGAGCACCCTGTAAGCGAAAGCCTTCTAGTAGCGCATAGGTAAAGGAACCATGCTCTAACTCTGTTATCTCATAGGATGATTCTCGGGGACTGCAGGAATAGATGGTCACTATCCCCTGCTGTTCTTCTACGCCAAATCCCTGGCCCCGTCGTCGTCCCTGGCTGCGGCACGCATCCAGCAAGAGCACCGTATTGTCAGCGCCACAATTGCGTAAATAGGCGGTGATGTCACTAATGCGAATCGCGGTCTCTTCCAGGTTTTCCGGATCTACATCAATTGGCATCAGGTAATCATGGCCCTCATGCAGCTCACCGTGACCGGCAAAGAAAAACCAGAAGTTATCGCCCACATTGAGAAACGAGCGCTGAAACCGCTCACGGAAAAACCGCTTGAGATTGGCAAAGGTGGGTAAGGACCGCATCAGCCCTCGGGGCGTCTCAATGCGAGGCGAGCTATCTGAGAAGTAATAAACCTGCTCAAACTGGACCTCATTCAAGAAAAAATCTCGGATAGACTCAGCATCCTGCACCGCATAGTTGAGCGACTGCAGGTTGTAGTAATCGTTGATGCCGATACAGATGGCCCAGTTTTTGCTCATAGCTCAGCGATTTCCAGGGGCGCATTTAGTTTAAACCACGAAAACGCGGTGGATCGGGATTTATGGGGAAGCAGAACCTCAGGGGTGCAGAGGTGTCCTTTCAGTCGTAGTGAGAACCTCTTACAGTTACCTCTCCCCTATTATCTCCGCGACTCGCACGCAATTCCATCCTCATCGCCATCTAGCCTATGCGGGTCTTCTCCAATCGTGACCACGTAAAATTCTTCTCTTCGATATCAGCGCAATCAACGTCATCCGCTGCCGTTCGATAAACGGGCACGCACGCCCCTGAATAACGCGGATCACATTCAGAGTCCTGAGCAACAGCAACGCCCATAAACAACGGAAACGTAGACAAAACAGCTAGTACGACTTTCATAGCAACCTCTACACAGAATCATCCATCCACCCACACTCACCACAATCCCAGTGCACACGGGGCGGCGTAGTCTGACGCATAGGCATTTCGCAGTTAGGACAACGGCCCGTAAACAACGGATGCCAGTCTAACAACGCTAACCGACGATCATCCGTGATCTGAGTATGTATCTGCGGTATCCAATCGCCAGCGTAGTATCCGCCTTCTAACGGCTCTCCACGGGGCGCTACAGCGTCAAAGTCGGGGCACTCGTCACCGTCTGGACCGCACGGGTTCACACCGCAGACCATGTAAGGACTGTGGGCGTAGAAACGGCAGCGATCGCAATTGGTAATTTTAGGCATATCAGTTACGTTTGCGATAGTCCCAGGGCTTCTCAGCCCCAGGATTTGCCCACACACCTGCTGACTGCTCCTTAGCAATATCTTCAGCCATCACTAACACCTGCGGCTGTGGGCAGCTGCTGGAATATCTCTCATAGTGATAGGCCATGCCATCCATCACCATCTGAGAATTTAGATGAATCTCTTCATCATCACCCAACTCAATAAACAAGTCCGCCACCGTTCGCCCATAGCGGTCTTTCTCAATGGGTACTACAATGATTTGCCCACCTTCACCTTGATCGACCAACGCCCGTAAGTGATCACGCGATGCAACGCCCATGGGCTGGTCTTTTTCAGGAGCGTCAACGCCGCAGAGGCGCAGCTTAATTTCTTTCGTACCATCGGTTACTCGCAGCGTATCGCCATCGTAGATGCTGCCAGGGACTAGCCACATGGTTTGACTTAGATGTTTCTCCCCTGGGATGACGTTAGTCACGGCTGAATTAACGGCTTTAACGGTGACTCCTGGTAGATACTGCGCCAGGACACTCAGGCCACAAAAGCCCAACACTGTCACTATGGGCATTACTCCCCGTCGCTGCCAAATTCTCATTACTCTTCCTCTACACGGAATACAGGATTTGCAGCATATCGCCATACGCAGGAACCATCATTAATAACAGTCCCTACTCTGTTAACCGCTCCCACCAGAGCATAGAGTTCCTCAATAACTCGCTGGTGCTGAATAATATTCTCTTCACAACGAGCGGCCATATCTTCTGTTCGTTGCCAGACTCGTAACATCGCATCCGTGCTGCTCTGACCCGTGCGATATTTAGCCTCAGTTACCATCTGCCGCTGGCGCTGGGTGTCCAAGCGTGTTGCTAGCATCCGCCCTTCAAGCTTCAGGGATTGATGGTCTAAAACGGCATCGAGAACATCGTTAGCAATCTCCTCTGCCACTTCTTCACGGCGGCGGATCAGGTTAGCCGTTTCTAGCTCCAGGTTTGCGATCGCAAGCCGATCCCGCTGCACATCCCCACCACCGAGAACGTTCTGCACCAGCCTGATTGGGTCCAGAGTCAAATAGTTGGTCCATTGTCGCGACTCTGCATAATCCTGACGTTCAGCCGTAAGTTCTAATTGTTGGTTGATCGCCTCAATCTCCGACGAATGATCAATTGCTTGCTGCGTCAGCTGGGCCAGGCACTCCATTGAGTTGATCAGGCACGGCAACGCCAGCACCGGCGCGCACCATAAGAGTGATTTCAGCACTAAGCAGCCCATCGCTGCTTTGGCCCAGCCATTTGATACGGCGAATCCGTCCCGAGTAGGGACTCCTGACCACTGCCAAGTTTGCGATCGCATTTTCCACCTCGTCTACCCTGAGCTGCGTTTGGGCCAGTTGAAAGTCTCGGTCCCGTAAACGCTGTTCATAGTTAGCCCACTGCTGTTGGTAACTGAGCATGGCATGGGTGCGGCTACTGACATCGGCGGCCATGGTAACGGAATGGTCATACTCAGCAGTGGACCGTTTACCCAGGGCCAACTGATAGTCACGCACAGCGGCAGTGTGGTCACGTTGCAACTCCGCTAGCTTTGCGGTTTCGTGCTCCATTACCAGCGGTTCGAGGTGGGGCAGCTGGCCCAGATAGTCGATTTCTTGATGCTTCGCCGTTATCAGCGCTTCGGCCTGGTCTACGTCGGCCTTAGCGCGGGCGATAGCGGCGGTTTCTTCGAGGTAAGTGGGCGTTGCAATCGGTGGCGGTGTGGCCGGTGGTAGTGGCGGGGTAATGGTGGAATGCTCTAGGCGTTGCAGCGTTAGGTCTAATTGCTTGGCTTGGGCTTCGAGGCGGTTGCGATCTCGGGTGAGATCGGCGATGAGCTGGCCCACGGAGATGCGATCGCCTTCAGCAACTTTAAGGTCGTTGGGGTCGGTGATGGAGACGTTGATAGTGAGGCGGCGGGGGGCTTCGTTAGGTTGGGTGGGTTGTTGTGGAGTCGAGGTAGGCGTAATGAAGCTGGGCTGTTGGGCCATTGCCACGCCAGCCACGGCAAGTAATACTAGCGCATAAGGAATTAAACCTTTCACAGACCATGAACATCGTCATCGTCTGAATAATGCCCAGTTGCATGGTGAGCTAATGTACAGATATCTTGCACTGTCCCCCCATCCCGCATATGAAAGAAGCCCAGCTCATCAAGGTTCTATTTCTTTCATCTGAGCCCACTGATACAGCTCGATTACGCTTAGGGCAAGAACTAAGAGACATTCGTGCAAAGATTCAAATGGCGAAACAGAGAGATTATCTCGTCTTAGAATCTAGGGAAGCCACACGACCTGGAGACATCACCCAAGCAATCTTTGATGTTGATCCTCAAATTATTCATTTTTCAGGACATGGTACTAGCGCAGGTGAACTTTGTTTTGAAAATTCAGTAGGAACAAGTCAACCTGTTCAAGCTGAAGCACTAGCCACATTATTTCAGCTTGTAAGTGAGCAAATCAATTGTGTACTACTCAACGCATGTTATTCCGAAATTCAAGCCGAAGCCATCGCTCAATATATTCCTTATGTAATCGGAATGAATCAAGTCATTGGCGATCAAGCAGCCATAACCTTTGCAACTGGCTTCTACAAAGCGCTGGGTGCAAATAGGACTATTGAGCAAGCCTATAAGTTTGGGTGTATTGAGATTCAACTCGAAGGTATACCAGAGCATTTAACCCCTGTCCTAAAAACAAAAGGAGACCACCAGAAAGAAACAAGTATTCAGAAACTAGAAAAAGAGACAGGCATTCAGCAAAAAAAGTTTGTTTTAGTACTCAGTGCCACCATTGATGAAATTGATAAACCAATAGCAGAAGCAATTGTTGAACACTTGAAGAAAGTATCAGGGGATTACTCAATCACCTTAAATGAAATAGCCGTAGGAAGTGTCAGGTTACTACTCGAAGGTTCAGAGCAGGGAATAAGGATATTAGAAACTCTATTTTTATCAGGTGAATTAAACGAATTACTAGGTTTTCTAGTTACAGACATCATTAATCCTAGGGATCAAGAAAAAGATATAAAAGCTTTAACAGAAAGAGCTTTAGGAAGTCTTTTATATAGATACCCATACCTATATTTCAGTTGTCTAAAAAGAAAAGACCAAAATATATTGGCAGCAGAGAACGATATTTTGGCTTTACGGCAAAAAGCACAAATAAACTTCGAGCAATCACTTAAAACCTATATAAATCAGAAATATATTCAACATTTACCCTCAGATGCTTTTAGAAGATCACAAGAGAATCCAACCCTTCTTTACGATATAGAATTAAATAGGGCTCTGAATTATTTTTCTCCTAACAGATTAGATTCACTAAAGGACTCTGCTCAAAGATTGCTAATATCTTGGGAAACTGAAGGAATAAGAATTAACAAATTCACAGAAGATATTATAAATTTCTTGCTTACAGATCTTAAAGGTTATAGAAACAGTTTTTTAAGGCGGAAGCTTGAACCCATATTTTCAGATATAGACATACAAAATTCAGCTCTAACGCGCACAACTAAAACTCTTATTTTTTCAAGAGTATTAGATTGTTTAGTATGTGGGCAAAGATCAGAAACAGCAAATCTCAATTCTTTTTTTATCTTACTAAAGAGGATTGGTAGTCTAGAATTTATCAGAATACTATTAAAAATAGTGCTGCTATCTAAAATTAACAGACCTACTTTAGAGTCTAGATTTTCTATTATATTTGAATCTTATAGTAATGAAATTTGTAGCAATATTATCTGGTTAGTTGATGCACTCGAATACTTAAATGTTGCTTTAAGTATCAATTTTCCAACTAAGAATTCTCTATGATGCTAAGAACTGTCACCGTACCTGTCGCCCACTGATCACTCAACAACGACATCGCAACTTCCAACTCACAATAAGCCAACTCTACCGACTCACCCACCACCGTCACCACTGGCAGCTGCTTCGGCAGCATCGTAGGCGTTACCTCCTCAGGAAAATCCACCGTAATCGAACCACTCACATAGACTCGCGCTGAAGGATTCGCCATCCGCAACGCCTGCAACCGCGATACTACATCCTCATCATTCAACGTAAGCGTCTGCGTCGTCCGCGTCATCGCCGCACCGGTCGCCGTCGTCAGCTTCTCGACCAAAATTTGCTGCCCTGTCCGATAAACACCCTGGCCATCAGTGACGATAAACTCATTACCCACCGCATCCAATATCAGATAGCGTCCATCCGCTCGGGTGCGGTCATCGGCCCACACGCCTGTCACTTCCGCGTACACCTCAGCGCTGGCCGCATTGGCGTTATACGTCGCCACCGCGCCATCTCGCAGGCCCAAACCTTGACTTACCTGTGTTTGCACACCACCCGCACCGGCTAGCCAGATACCCAACAGCAACAAACCCACCGCCACCGTCAGCACCCAATACTCTGCCGGTCCCCCCGTCCGTATCCGGCGCTTGGGGTTCGACACACTGATCGCCCAGGCGGGGTCAGGCCAAAACAGCTGAACGCCCTGGCGCGTAAAACAGTCACTGAAGCAGCTGAGCACATGACCCAGGGGCACCGCTGCCGCTGTCTTGATATCGCCCAGCGCTGCCCCCAGACTCAGGGAGACCACCGCGATCACCACCGTCGCCACCAGCGAATGGGTGACGCTGCGATGGGGAAAACGATCCTCAATCCATGAGCTGATGGGATAAAAGACCTGGCCAATAATGCTGGTCGTTGTGTCGATGTCGGGGAGCTGACTACCCAGGACGGCCAGCGCTAACGGTAGGGGTTGGGCGGTGCCGAGTAGTAAGGATGCGCCTGCGGTTGCGATCGCGGCATGGGTAATCGCCATCATTGGCCCAACCCCCGGCAACCGTTGCTTTTAATCGTCGTGGGCTGCTCCATCATCGCTGTCAGTGCTGGACAGGTCTAAGTTGCCCAGGGATGACGGTTAGGTTGGGATTGGCAGCAGGAGAGTATTTTCAATCTTTTCCCGTACTGAGCGGGTAACGTAGCAATCACTGTTGAGACAATCCACCAGCAGCTGATTAGCCTCGTAGTACTGCAATAGCTTATTTAGCTGCTCATGGCTGAACTGCCACTTATGGCCAACATTGCGATGCTCAATCATCACGGTTCTTAGTTCTTCAGTCCAAGCCTTACCATTTGTCTGCCACCACTGGTTGAACGCTTCGAAATTTCTAATTTGCTCAGGTAGTTGATCTTTCAGATGATGTAGCGCTTGTTGTAATGCAGGCTCACTAGCGCTGGCACTGGCACTGTCGAGGGCGCGGGCGAGGTCGCCATGGCGGGAAGAAAGGTTGCTGTCACGGGCAAAGGCGAGGGTAAAGACACGGGCAAGGGCGCTGTCGCGGGCAAGGGCGCTGTCGCTGTCGACAGCGAGGGCAATGTTAAGGACGCGGGCAAGAGCGTTGTCGCGGGCGAGGTCACGAGCGAGGACGCTGTCGTTGTTGTCAGCGCTGGCGAAGGCGAAGGCGCGGGCGTTAGCAAGAGCGTTGTCACGGGCGAGGTCACGGGCAAGGGCGCTGTCGAGGGCAAGGGCGAGGGTGACAGCGAGGGCGCTATCGCGGGCGAGGTCACGGGCGAGGGCGCGGATGAGGGCAAGGTAGAAAGCGCGAACAGCAGCTGGTTTATAGCTAAATTCAACAGAACTCGTCTTCTCTCTTCCCCAAATGAGGAACTCTTTTAGCTGCTCATCTCCAGCTAAAAGAGAATCAACCTGAGCTTTCATTAATTCCAATAAATAATCTGCTTCTGGCAGCATCTCTGCTGTCAGCAAAAAGACTTCTCGCCAACGTTTCTCCGCGATGTGAACCACCAGCGCTTGTAAGGACTGCTCAAGATCCTTGGGGTTACGGATTGCAATAACATTCCTGGCTGCGAAGTACTCCTGAAAGGTTAAATGAGAAAATGAGTAGATATGTCGTGCCCTCTCAACCAGAAGACCATGTTGAGCCTCAATCGAACGCAACACTTTACGACTACTAACCAGCAGCGCCTCGGGATCTGTTTGGACGTCAGGTAAGTTTTGGATATAGTCAGAAATTGGTAACTCTAGTGTTTTCCGCTTGAAGAAATACGCGCTTTTAGTAAAGGTGGTAAAAGCGATATGGCTAAGCAGATCTTCCTTTCGCTTGGTGGATAGTTTTTTATAGATTTGATCTCGTTCAATATCTCGACTGTCATCCCACTTCTCTAACAAAAGTTCAATCCCTTCTTCGTAGAGTTCAGCTCGACTATCTTTGAATTTACCTTTTTCCTCAAAGATGAGACACAGCAACGTCAACAGCAGAGGATTGGTCGCCAGTTCTTGAATGCGCTGATTTTCCTTTAGTTTTGCGATAAACTTATTCGCTTTAGCTGGATGCTTGAGGCGAAACCAATTTGTGGCAACCTCAGCAATCTGCTGCTCATCAAAATCAGCAACTTCCACCTCTGTAAATTGCTGAAACGCATAGTCCTGTGCAGCAATGCGACAGGTAACCACAAATTGGTTCTCTGGATAGCGATCGGCAACAGATTGAATTTCTCGTAAAACCCGACTGGCGTCTTCTTCTCTCACCTCATCAAGACCATCGAGCAGCAGCAAGGCTCGACCTGCTTTCAAAACCATCGAAAGATCACCAACACTGACATCAGTCAGCAACCACAGCATAAACGTCAACAAGTCTGGGTGATTACGAGCTTCAGCAAAATTTTTCAATGTGATAAATATAGGTACACAATTTGCCTGAAAATCACCTGCACTACACTGAATCGCTAAATATTTTAAGAATGTAGTTTTACCTGCTCCGGGCTTACCCAGTACCATCAGTTTTTGATACTGCTGCACCGCTTCCAGACCTGGCACTCGCTTCTGTGCAACTTGCCCTAACCCAATCCGATCGAAATCCTCTGGATTAAAATCCTTCAACAGTTCAGCCATGTCCAGCCGCCGTCGCCCAGTCAGCTTCTCTAGAATATTGACATTGGTATAGATATCCCCCAGTCCTATTGGCTGCTCCATATCCAGCACCCGCATCGTGCTACACCGTTCCTGAATAATGACCTTAACCTTCTGTCGACAGGCTTTGACCAATACCTTAATATCAACATTGGGCGATTCAATCGGTGCTACTTCTAATGTTTTCTGTTGCTGCTCAAGCAGGAAAACCTGAAGTCGATAAAACTTACCAGGCCCTTTGCCACCGATGCTGAACTTGCTATAGATGCCCGTCAACCGATTACGAAGCGCACTATGCGAAATATTGAGGTCATCAGCCACCTCAAGCTCATCACCATCGCCACTATAGAGTTCAACAAATACCTCTTCCTGCTCGGGAGAAAGTACATATTTACGAGCGATGGCCGTTAAAAACTCACGGGATAAGGCACTCATGTGAACAATGGTTTCATGGACTTGTTAACGCTAGGGTAACCCACCCAAACCCAACTTTCAGCCAGCTTTAGCAAGAAATCAGGCCATGTTGGCCTATGTCGGGCAATGTGTGGGCGAAACCTCCAAAATCCCCTTGGGATAGTGGATACAGCAAAAAATACCCCAAGGTAAAACCATGAAAAACCTGAACATCACATCCGCGTTCCAGCAAGTCTTCTTCACCGTCGTATTCCTCACCCTGCTATCCGGCGGCACCTCCCTCACCCTCGCGGCCCAAAAGAACCTCTCCTCCCACCAAGACCGTATCTTTGAAAGTGCTACAACTACATGGCAAATGGGCGTAGGCGCAATCTTTGGACTCCTAGGCAGCAAAGCCACTGACCTATTTCAAGCCGAAGACAATGAAGACTAATAAAAAGGGCGGTCCTCACTGCCCCAACCGCTTCCGCGCTCCTCTCACCTGCCCCAACTGCTTCATCGTCATCCCAGCAACCAGAGCCGTACCACCAAATATATATAGACTCTTATTCCGCGTACCCATCCCAATAAACCGCACGATACCAAACGCCATCAAACAGGCGATCACAATCGGCATCACCACCACATACTGCGTATGCTGCGGACTCGCTGACCGATTCAGCCCCAACCGCTCATTCCTAACCACCTTCCGTGCCAGCATCGGATTCCGTCCCGCCAACGGTTGCAACGCCGCTAACCGCGACTTACTCAGCTGCAGCCCCATCCGCTCCGCCTCAGCCTGCATCGTCTCGCGGATAATCTGATCCGTGGGTAGCTCCAGCTCGATTTCCAACATCTCCAAAAAGATGTCCTTTCCAGGGTTCGCCGCCGCAAAGCAAACCACCCGCACACCAGCATTAATCAAGTCTTCCAGCCAGTAACGAATCCCCGTAGACAGCCGCTTCGCCTCAGGCAGAATAAGCAGCGTTTGCGGTCCCACGTTCTCCGCAATCTCATCCTTCAGCTGATCCATCGTCAGCGCCCGTTCACCACAGGGCTCACCATGCTTGTCGTACTTCGTTTCCTCAGTGGGGATATCCAGCTGCTCGGCCAGGCGCACGAAAAAGCGTTTACCACTGCCTTTGTAGACGGCGGAGGCAATAGACAACTCATCACTAAACAACCGCACCAGCTGCCGGGGCATCTCCCCCACCATCCCAGTTTCCGCCAACACCAAAACGCTGCTACCCGACTCGATAGCAGCGCATACCTTTTGGAAGTCAGCGGAGTGATTATCTAGGCAACCTGCATCTGTTGACGGCATTGGTTGAGAAGATCGGCGGCTATCTTCTGAGCATTGAACTTTGGGGCAGATGCTGCCCGTACTTGGTCTACCTTCGCCTTTGTCGTCGGATGCAGGTCCTCGTAGCTCATCTGGTTGGCCATCGCCAT
>NZ_JASATU010000045.1:0-50429 GCF_032906605.1 Leptothoe sp. LEGE 181152 | reverse complement strand
TTAGCCCGGAATCTGGCGCTTAATCTCTACCGTGACTATGGCTTCGACAACATGGCTCAAGCTCAACGCAAAGCTGGGCATGGGCTCAGTTTACTAAAATCTCTTTTTAGAATGAAATAGCCCTGGGCAGCTGCTACAGCTTATCCAAGGGTAATTTCAAAATGAGTTGTAATCAGCATAACCCAGCAATTGCCTCGATACTAGTCAGTATCAGATAAGAGGCTGACCAAAAGCTTGTTAAAGCTCCGATAAAATTTAGATTTCGAAAAAATGAAAATGATGATTTTCACTTAGATCATAGATTAAATCAAGTTAATATATGCGTAAGCACAAGGAAATTCTATTTATTTGAATCCTTTTGCGAGCGGGGGATTTGTTTTTAGAGGTTCAGACTATCAGAGATCACAATCTGGTAGTTGTAAGGGGGCCTACAGGGTAGTGCCATTTTCAAAATAGAATAGGAAATTATCGAAATCAGTTGATAGCCATTTTGCAATGTAGTTTTTCCAGCTACGGTATGGTTTCTCTATATTTCACAAGGTAGTATTTACCTCGCGTTGATTGATTTCTACCGTTTCTACCTCGGTGGCTAAACTTAGTCTATCAAGGTGTTCTCATTTTAAATTTTGCACTCTCTTCATCTATTGAAAAAAGTTATAAAGTTACTGAAAATCGGAGGCCATAGGCTGAAAAACTTTCAGATTCTGTCTCCTAATTTCAAATTTGAGCCGCATTCGTTTTTTCCGTGTTATTTGATTATTCCTACACGCTGCTTGAGTGAGAGGTTGAAATAACATGGTGAACTTAGGCGATCAAGTTTGTTTTGTCATTGTTGTTATCTGGACGATTGACAAAGTCAGAAGCTTTTTTCAACCGCCAAGATAGTGAAATAAACTTTTGCTGGGGTATAGTCTACTGCTTGATATAGATTCTCTTGGAGTGAATTTTAACTGTATAAGAGATGATTTATATAAGATTCTAGACCTAGTTATATGTAGGCAGCGGTCGTAAGATCACTGATCTATTTATCTCTTTAGTTCCCATATTAGTTTAATCTTTCACTTTTTTTGATGGAAGATAAAAATAAATCCCAAACAGCACTAAGCGTTTATGCTTTGTGTTTGATAGCGTCTCGTTAAATATTTTTCGCATTACTCATACATAAATGAGTAGTTTATCGAGACTCTTAAGGGGGGCCTTGAGCGAAGTAAAAGGTGTTTCATCGTAATTAAATACCTGGTCTAAATTAACCGATGTGGAGCGCTCTTATAACATCGGCTAAATCTTCGCTGCATTGTTTTAGCTAGAGATTTTCCCTGTAACATTTGACTAGAATTATCTATGGTTATTAACTTTAATAATGCTGGTGCCTTTGGCGGTGTCAACGGTGGCCAAAATGTTCTTTCTAACCCAACATCACTGCAATTTGGCCCTGATGGACGGCTGTATGTGTCCGAACAAAATGGAGCAATTAATGCCTTCACAGTGGCAATTCAAGATGGTGAATATATCGCAACAGCTCATGAAGAACTACTCCTGCCCAATGGCAGTGGGGTTGTTAAGTCTATTCAAAATCACAACGACGATGGAACGCTTAGCAGTGCAAGCAATCGTCAGGTAACCGGTATTTTGGTTGCTGGCACAGCATCAAATCCGGTACTATACGTTTCTTCAAGCGATCCACGCATCTCGACAAATGGAGATGTAAATCTTGATACTAATTCAGGAGTTGTTACGCGCGTAACCTGGACAGGAAATGAATGGGATGCCGTAGACATCATCCGTGGCTTGCCACGTTCAGAAGAAAATCATTCCAACAATGGCATGGTGTTTAGTGCCGATGGCACTAAGCTTTATCTCACAGTTGGTGGGAACACAAACAACGGTGCGCCATCTAAGTTTTTCTCATACACAGGAGAATATGCACTGTCTGGTACGGTGCTTGAGATTGATCTCAACGATATTAATAGTCGCACGATTCTAACTGACCCTACAGCGGGACAAAACGGCCAACCACGGCAATATATATACGATTTGCCAACCCTAGATGATCCATCTGTTGCCAATGACGGTGTTAGAGAAAATGCCAATGGTTTGGATGTGGCTGGCCCCTGGGGCGGTAATGACGGGTTTAATATGGCAATTCTGCCATCTGATGCTCCATTGCGTATTTACGCTGATGGCTTCCGTAACCACTATGATTTGGTGCTCACTAAAGCTGGAAAACTATACACACTTGATAACGGCTCCAATGGCAACCTGGGTGGTAATCCTATTCTCGATGCCAATGGTGAGGCAACAAATCAGCCGAATAATGGTGGTTTCGGCGATCCAGAGCCCCTTTTCCTAATTGAGGATGGTGACTATTATAGTCATCCTAATCCAGCACGCTCTAGTCAAGACCTGGCTTGGACGGTCTATGACGACAGTGGAAATCCTGATACCAACATCACTCCTAACAATGTCTCTAAGCTGTCTGACTTAGTACCTGATAGTGTCAATATCCAAAGTGGTTTCATCATCGACCCAAGTAAATTCACCAGCAATCCGGCTCGCCTTTCCGAAAGCGGTATCCGCGTCGGAAACAACAGTCCACAGAGTAAATCATTAGTCAATATCGGGTCATCTAGCAACGGCCTTGTGGAGTATACCGCCGATGCATTTAATGGTGAACTTCAGGGAGATCTTCTGGTTGCCCAGTTCAACGGCAACGTTGGGCGTTTAGATTTGAATGCAGATGGAACCGCCGCCACCTACGAGACAATTAATGGTCTGAGCGGTCTAGCTCTACCCCTTGATGTTACAACTGGGCCAGATGGAAGCGTTTGGGTCGCTGAATTTGGAAGTGACCTGATTAGCGTATTTTCACCATCAGATGTTGTTTTGTCCAATCCTACAGATGCTGATAATGACGGTATTTTAAACATCAATGATCCCTTTATTCGAGATAGCAGTAATGGCACTTCCGTAACACTCTTTCCAGGTCAAACCTTGTTATGGGACTTTGATGCAAACCAGGACAATAATCGACCTGGACCAGATGGATATGGCGGTGGTTTGACGGGGGTAATGATCGATGGCACTACTGATTTTGAGGTGTTTTTCCAGGAACCGTCCAACCTGCCTGATCAGAACATTAAGCTTGATAATGTCAAGTTTATTACTGCTGCTGCTGGTGGGACAACTGTCATTGAGAATGTCTCAAATGGAGATCCCACTGTAGCCCCTAATAATGGAGAGTACTTATTTCATACAGGTGTAACTATCGCACCCACTGTTGAGGCGTTTACAATTAAGTGGAACCTGTTTAATCCAGGAGATGCCTTTACCGGAAGCCTTCAGCAGCTTGGTGGCTATATTGGTACAGGCGATCAAAGCAATTTTCTGAAGGTGGTCGCTATTCAGAGTCCTTCTGGTGAAATTGAAGTTTCACTAGAGGACGGTGATGTTATTCAAGCCAATACCTTTATCCAGGCTGATGACCTGTTTAGTGTGGCAGTAACGGACAACAAGCAAATCTTTATTGAATTGTTGGTAGATCCATCAGCAGAAACAGCTACTCCGACTATTACCTATGAGACGAATAGTGGAAATACAACGGTCAGTGGTACCCCTATTAGCTTAAGTGGAACAGCCGTTCTTGATGCCATCAGAGGAGACTATACGGTTGCAGGCCAAAGTACTGGTCTGGCAGTCGGTCTATTTTCCTCTAATAATGGCCAAACCGTGGCTAATACCTTCCAGGCTATCTTCGGCGATATCGAGATTACTGCAGCTGAGGATACATCTTCCACAGTTTTGTATCGGGTCAATGCAGGTGGGGGAGCGATTGCCGCCATTGATGGTGGCCCTGACTGGTCTGCTGACACCAGCGCCAATACCAGCCCATTTCTCTTGCCGGGCAGTAATAATACAGCCACATTCTCAGTCGTTGACCCAGGTGGTTCAGTTCCTGCCACTACCCCAGGAACGATATTCGATACTGAGCGATGGGATGCTTCGGGAGGATCCGAAATGCAGTGGGCGTTTAATACCCCTGACTCTGGGGTCTATGAGGTTCGGCTGTACCTAGGTAACGGTTTCAATGGCACCAGCGCGCCGGGACAGCGGGTTTTTGATGTCGCCATTGAAGGCAACACACCAGTCAATCTTGACGATATTGATCTGTCTGACCAGTTCGGTCATAAGGTTGGCGGCATGCTGAGCAATGTGGTCGAGGTCACCGATGGCACTCTCAATATTGACTTTCTTCATGGAATTGAAAATCCCCTGGTCAATGGCATTGAGATTATTCAGTTGGAGGGTAGTCTCCCCAGCAATACCCCACCGACCATAACAACTCCTGCATCAGTCAGCGTTGATGAAAATCAGACGGCAATACTGGACATCAATGCCACCGATGATGTTGATAGCGAAGGCAATGGGCTAACCTACAGTCTCAGTGGTGATGCTGATGCCGCACTATTCTCCATTGATGCCACAGGAGCTTTGAGCTTTATTACAGCCCCAGACTTTGAAAATCCTGGCGATGCCAACAGTGACAATATCTATGAGGTAGATGTTACGGTCACTGACTCTGGCACTCTGTCGACCACCCAAACCCTTAGCATTACCGTGAGTGATGTGATTGAGTCAGGGACAGTGCTATCGATTGCTGCACCATCACCTAGTTCTGTTCAAGAAACTGGCGATACTGGAGTGACCACATTACTCTTCCCGGTCACCTTTAATACGCCACCCTCAAGTGATGTCACTGTTGAGTATTCAGTTGAGATTAATGGCTCACTGACTACAGGTCTAACCCAGGCACTGGGAGCATCTGATGGGTCAATTACTGTAGATATCCCCAATGATGACTTGGACAATGGCCCTGAAACTGTCAATGTGACCCTAACAGCCATCACCGTTGGTGGAGATGTTGCCAACCTTGGCAATACCACAGCCACTGCAACCGTTACCGAAGATGAGAGCACATCTTCCACAGTTTTGTATCGGGTCAATGCAGGTGGGGGAGCGATTGCCGCCATCGATGGTGGCCTTGACTGGTCTGCTGACACCAGCACCAATACCAGTCCGTTTCTCTTGCCGGGCAGTAATAATACAGCCACATTCTCAGTCGTTGACCCAGGTGGTTCAGTTCCTGCCACTACCCCAGGAACGATATTCGATACTGAGCGATGGGATGCTTCGGGAGGATCCGAAATGCAGTGGGCGTTTAATACCCCTGTCTCTGGGTTCTATGAGGTTCGGCTGTACCTAGGTAACGGTTTCAATGGCACCAGCGCGCCAGGACAGCGGGTCTTTGATGTCGCCATCGAAGGCAACACACCAGTCAACCTTAACGATATTGATCTGTCTGACCAGTTCGGTCATAGGGTTGGCGGTATGCTGAGCAATGTGGTCGAGGTCACCGATGGCACTCTCAATATTGACTTTCTTCGTGAAATTGAAAACCCCTTGGTCAATGGCATTGAGATTATTCAGTTGAATGATGGAGCTCCAAGCAATACCCCACCGACCATAAAAACTCCTGCATCAGTCAGCGTTGATGAAAATCAGACGGCAATACTGAACATCAATGCCACCGATGATATCGATAGCGAAGGCAATGGGCTAACCTACAGTCTCAGTGGTGGTGCTGATGCCGCACTATTCTCCATTGATGCCACAGGAGCTTTGAGCTTTATTACAGCCCCAGACTTTGAAAATCCTGGCGATGCCAACAGTGACAACGTCTATGAAGTGGATGTTACGGTCACTGACTCTGGCACTCTAGCAACAACCCAAACCCTTAGTATCACGGTGAGTGATGTGATTGAGTCAGGGGCAGTGCTATCGATTGCTGCACCATCGCCTAGTTCTGTTCAAGAAACTGGCGATACTGGAGTAACCACATTACTCTTCCCGGTCACCTTTAACACGCCACCCTCAAGTGATGTCACCGTTGAGTATTCAGTTGAGATTAACGGCTTACTGACTACAGGTCTAACCCAGGCATTGGGCACATCTGATGGGTCAATTACTGTAGATATCCCCAATGATGACTTGGACAATGGCTCTGAAACTGTCAATGTGACCCTAACAGCCATCACCGTTGGTGGAGATGTTGCTAATCTTGGCAATACCACAGCCACTGCAACTGTTACCGAAGATGAGAGCACTCAACAGGTAGGAGAAGCAGTCCTCACAGTAACCGTAAATAGTAATAATGTTCAAATCTCAAACTTTGGCAATAACTCTTTTCAACTGACGAATACCGGTGAAAAGGCTATAGAGAGCGTTGAGCTTGATGTTACTAATGCGCTCTATCCAGATAGTGTCTTTGACCCATTTGGTTTAGCTGGGGA
Organism: Leptothoe sp. LEGE 181152; assembly: GCF_032906605.1. NCBI lineage: Bacteria > Bacillati > Cyanobacteriota > Cyanophyceae > Nodosilineales > Cymatolegaceae > Leptothoe > Leptothoe sp. LEGE 181152. The sequence goes on along the minus strand of NZ_JASATU010000045.1, from coordinate 44,082 downwards.
TACAGCATCAAAAGGTTTAACCATAAATACCTCCGGCGGAACCGGTGTTATTGCCCCCAATAACAACCCCAACGATCCTAATAATCAAACCTATCTTGGTGCCGGTGGTACAGCAGGATTTGAAGCTATCCAACTATTCTTTGATGAGACTAGTAATAATGGCTTTGAACCCGGTGAGACCGTCGGATTTTCCGTAGACATGGATCCAAATTCCATCGCTGGCGCTGCAAAAGCTCCTCTTGATGCTGGTTCAAATCCATCATGGGATGTTGGCGGCGTCTCCGGTGCCGAGCTAATTGGCTCAACTTTCACCGTCACTTTTACCGATGGCAGTACCGCTAGTGGCCAACTTCAAGGGAATAACAATCAAGCTGGTGCTAAGGGTTTAGCAACTCAAGACCCTCAAAACCTCAATGTTTCACTGACGGTTAACGGTCTCAGTGCAGGTGATATCGGCACTTACAATGCAGCTGGCCCCAATGTAATTGTCAATGGTCCTGCCGGGCAGACTGCAAGAATTGTCCTAACCAAAGGCTTTATTCAACCCGTCACAAACAATTTCACTGGAATGTTTGGGGCCCAACTCGACCAGCAACTGGCAGACCTGGCTGCTTCTGATTTCCCCGCCAACAACGCTGTGGAGTTTCAGACGGTCGATATCCTCTTGACTGGTGCAGACCAGGATATTTCTGGACAGTTTGATTTCTCTGGAGTATCGAGTTATAACTTCGCGGGAGAGGACCAGTTGCCTCTTGGCTTTGTTGCTAGCGTCATTGACCCTGCGAATGACAACTTACCGCTAGGGCCGGTTACACAGCCCATTTATCTAAAATTTGATGCGGTCCCAGGTAATCCGGCTGTTTCAATCGTCAGTGGTTCTCAAACTATCAATGAAAATGGGGGTCAGATCCAAATTTCTCTAGCAACGGATGTGACAGTGCCCAGCAATGAAACAGTTAACATCTCCTTCGAAATTGTTCCTGATACAGCAACACCAGGCACCAATGGCGATTATGACTATGTATCGACCAGTGCCACCTTTGATTCACAAACAGGTGTCTACACCGATATTGTAACCATTGCCGGGAGCTCATCTGACGTCACCATTCCCATTGATATTCTGCAAGATACTCTTCAAGAGACGAGTGAAGCGTTTACAGTTAACATTACGGGCGTTAGCTCGAACGCAATCATTGGTGCTTCATCATCTGCAACCATTACCATCACCGATGATGACTCAGCCTCTACGATTCTATATCGGGTCAATGCAGGCGGGGGAGCGATTACCGCCATCGATGGTGGCCCTGACTGGTCCGCTGACACGAGTGCCAATACCAGTCCGTTTCTCTTGCCGGGTAGCAATAATACAGCTGCATTCCCAGCTGTTGCTCCCGGTGCTTCAGTTCCTGCAACTACCCCAGGAACGATATTCGATACTGAGCGATGGGATGCTTCGGGAGGATCCGAAATGCAGTGGGCGTTTAATACCCCTGTCTCTGGACTCTATGAGGTGCGGTTGTACCTAGGTAACGGTTTCAATGGCACCAGCGCGCCAGGACAGCGGGTCTTTGATGTCGCCATCGAAGGTGACATCCTTACCAATCTTGACAATCTTGACCTGTCTAGTCAGTTTGGTCATAGGGTTGGCGGTATGCTGAGCAATGTGGTCGAGGTCACTGATGGCACTCTTAATATTGACTTTCTCCATGAAATTGAAAACCCTCTGGTCAATGGCATTGAGATTATTCAGCTGGGTAGTAACACATCGGCAATGAGTGTGAATAATACTGGTCTAAACAATGGGGATATGCTTTTTGGAGCGAGCGTAACCAACCCAATTACAGGTGCATTAGAAGACACCATAATGACTAGCGTATAAAGAGGACTTTGATCAAGTCTGAGCTTTGGGCGGTTTTCGATGATCTACATAGAGCTTAGGGAGCCGCCAAAAGAGTCCTCTTATAGACGTTAGTATTATCTTCAATTAGAGTAACGTGTGTTGTTTGAGCACTACATTGATCGGGTCAGTCAGTCAGTTCAAGCCTTTGTAAGATGTGAACAAACCGTTTAACTTGTGAAAATCTGCCCCAAGCCCTCAATTTTTGGGGGCCTTGAGCCTAGCCTCCCCCAGAATTGAGGGCTTGGGGATCTCGACATCTGATAGCTAATTGGAACTACCTACTATCGAGTGGGATTGAGGAACTAAGTGCAGCCTCGCGGAAGGCAGGATTATATCCCTTTTGCCCATTCGCAACCATACCTAACACAGGTGTGGGATAGGCTTGTAAGGATTTGATAGCTTGATTTAAAAGTTCCTGGTTAGTTTGATCCAATCGAACAACCAGGGCTAAGCCATCCATGTAGCGACTGATGATAGACGTATCTGCCAGCCCTAACACAGGTGGAGTATCTACAATCACCAGGTCGAAGAACTCTCCATAATGGGAGAGAAGGTGATTCATCTTATTAGAAGCTAGTATGCTGGCTGGATTTTCAACAACTGGTCCTGCCGTCAATACATAGAGTTTCTCGTCAGGATAGACTTGCTGAATTCCCCGGGTCGGTCCAATATTTTCGGTTAGTAAACTACTAAGACCGATATCATTGGAAAGACTTAAGACCTCATGCAGCTGTGGTTGCCGCAAAGCGGCATCAACTAGCAACACTCGCTGACCCATCGTAACAGCAGTTTGGGCCAAGTTTAGCGCCAGTGTTGTTTTGCCATCGCCCAGGGTGGCAGAGCTAATGGCTAGAAACTTAACTGGCTCGGATGGGTGGCTCATCTGCAAATTTGTGTGGATAACTTGCAGAGACTCTAAAAATTCGGCGGAGCTATCGTATTCATCTAGTAAGGAAAGTGCGATCGCACTTCTCGATCTGGATATCTTCGCACCGGTTTTGATCGCCCAAAGTCTTAGCTGACTAAGCAGTTTACGTTTTTTGCGTTGTCCTTTACCTCCCAGACTCTGGTTAAGGAAGAGCTGTTGATTAAAGGGAAGTACACCTAGCAAAGGTAGGGGAATTTGTCGCTGAAGGCCATCAGCTGTGTGGTAAGTTCTATCAAGCTTCTCCAGCAAGAATGCTGCTCCCACACCAAGGGCGAGTCCCATAAAGAGTCCCTTCATCAAATCGCCACCAACATCTGGATTAATTGGGTAGCTACCTGGAGCACTTACCAACTCCCAGGGAATTTCCTGTTGAGCGGCTTCAACTTGAAGCTCCTGGCGGGTTTGTAGAAAAGCATTCAGACTATTTGACGTAATCTCTAACTCTTTTTCAAAGTTGCCATACTGTCGAGTTAAGGCAGGGATCGTTTGCAATTGTTCTGTCAACCTAGTCTGAGCCGTCTTGATCGCGCTCAGCTGAGTCTCTAGAGCCTGGGTTTGAATTGTACCTTCTGCTAAGCGCGTATCCAAAAACTGCTCTGCCTGCTGTTGTAGAAGAGGTAAGAGATTATCCCGCTGCTTCTCTAGAGTCTGAATGGCTGGGTTATTGGGACGAAACCAGGTTAGCTCGACCGCAATTTGAGCCTCAATCTCCTGCATTTGATTTAACAAGCCTTGGTAAGCTGATGACTGTTCTAGGGCCACCTGTATACCATCGTCCTGTTGCAGAGTCGACATCTGAGCTCGAACAGCCACTAACTGTTGCTCCAGTTCTTGCTGTTTTTGCTCTAAGGCAACCTTCTGGTCTAAGAGCTGAGCTGAGCGAGTTGCAGGATCTGTAAAGCTATTTTGCTCCTGGAAGCCTTCTAACTGATCCTGAAGCTGATCAACCTGCTGCTGCTGGGTATCAATCTGTTCCTCAACAAACTTTAAACCCTGACGTAAATAAGTTTGTCGCTCATTAAGACTGTATTGCAAATAGCTATCTGCCAATGCATCCAGGACGGCCTGGGTTTGAGCAGCATTACCACTTTGGTAGGTAATCTGCAGCATTTTGGTATTCCCAACTCGAGAAACATTGATGCCACCGCTGAGAGCCCCGTAGCTTACACCTGGATAGGCAGGCTGTAGGGATTCTGCGACTTCACCTAAGAGTTCTGGACTTTTGAGAATGGCAATTTGGGTAGGATAGTCTAAGCCCCCTGCCCCCTGACTTTGGCCGGTTGGATCTGCCAGGCTGGCATTGTCCGCATTGACGGGCTCCACTAAAATCTGAAAACTCCCAGCGTATTTGGTTTGTTGCTGGAGAGCAGACCAGGCTGAGTAACCAAAAAAGGCTGTGGCAACAGTGATAATCACAAGGGCACGTCGCCGGATTAGACCTATCCACTGCCCACCGCCTCCCTGATTTTGATCAGATGCAGTGGGCGTTGCCATAGGACTTGGTGGTACTAGAGAATGACCGTTTTGGTGAGACCTTACGAGGGACATCTCGGGTAGAGAACCAGGCATAGCATTTGAGGAAGAGATAGGTCAGTGTATCAGGGGCAAATGGGTATTATTGCGGCGGCTGGGGGAACAGGAAGAAAGCTACAGAGAAATGCTTGGCACCATAGGTTACAGCCCTAGCAATAGGAGAGGCAACAATAAATTCAAGGTGCCAGATAGGTCATTAAATGTGTCCTCAAAGGCGGCTCTCGCCGATCGACCCACTAAAATCACATCATTAGGGCGTAGGATAGGATTGGTTTCCTCGTTGATTTCTTGGGATAGATCGACTTTTATCGGTTGCTGACTAACGGTACCGTCAGGATTAAATCTAATCAGGGTAACCTTGCCGCGAGTTCTTCGGTTTAGTCCTCCCGCACTTAAAATAGCCTGATTAAGAGAAGTATTAGCACGAACCTGCTGAGCGCCTGGACTTTCAACTTCACCCAGCACATTGACTTCAATGGTGCCTGTTGAAAGTGTAGAGGCAGTAAAGGCAGTTAACTCAGCAATTGGAGTGTCTGGCGCAGTAGGGACAACTAAGGTATCTCCCTGTTGCAGTACCAAGTCTTGACTAAGGTCACCAGTTTGGAGAAGTTCCCATAGATTTACTTCAAAGAACTGATCGTCACCTTGACGGGTTTTGCGTCGCAGTTGAACATCTCGTAAATTGGCGGATGGGGTAATCCCCCCGGCCTGCTGCAGGGCTTGTACAACCGTGGTGCGGCCACCTTCAACGCCTAATCGATAGGGACCAGGCTGATTCACTTCTCCAACAATAGCGATATCGATAGGCTGACCGGCGTTGTTGCGTAAATTTGAGGCTGATAGCTGATCCAGGGCAGCCATATCAACAGCTGTAGCAGATGGGATCATAATAGTATCGCCATCCTGCAGGAAAATATTCTGACTAATGTCGCCGTTATTCAGTAGTGCGAACAGATCGACACGAAGCGTGGTTTGTCCACCATTGGCGGTGCGACGTCGGACTTCAACCTGCTTAATATCAGCCGCTTGGGTTAATCCGCCAGCTTGCTGAAGCGCTGTGAACAAACGGGGATAAGGCGTACCCTCGGGCGATACGGTATACAGTCCGGGTTGGATGACTTCCCCTGCGATCGCAACCTGCACAGGGCGTTGTTGCACAACCTGAACTGAGATCATGGGAGATTCCAACGTAAATTCATAACGGGCTGCAATCTCATCGCTGGCCTGCTGTAGGGTCATGCTGTGGACCAGAACCCGTCCCAACTGCGGTAACGTGATTGAGCCATCCGCTGCAATGCTATGCTGACCGCTGTAGTCTGGGACATTAAATACATTGACTGAAATAACGTCTCCCGGACCTAGAATGTAGTTCTCATTTACGAAAGGGCTCAGGGCAGGAGTACTGGTCTGTTGGGCAACAATATGGGATGCCTCCCGACCAAAGGTCAGAGTAGGCAGAGTGGCATCGGCATCAACAAAAGGAAGTGTTATCAGGGATTCAGAGATTTCAGTTTCTGCGATCTCCGTGTCAGGAATTTCTGCTGCTGTACTATCTAATAGTGGAGTCTCAGATGCCGAGATTACAGACTGGTCTAGAGAAGATTGCATCAGATCAGGATAAAGTTCTTCCGACTGCTCGATTTCCAGCTGCTCGGTGGATGAATTGTCAGACGACTGAGCAGTTGGCTGTTCAAGCTGAGGCTGTGTAATAACTTCTGAATTAGCAACAGCCATGAACGGTTGTTCAGAGACAGCCGTTTTAACCTCTGAAGATGTCTCGTCTGTCTGGGGCTGTGCTGTAACTTCTGGATTGGCAGTTGTAGCCGTCTCTTCGGATATCTCGTCTGCCTGTACCGGGTTAGTCACTTCTGCAGTTATTATCTCAGCCAGTGCGGGTGCTACAGCAATCTCAGGTGTTATGACAGCTACCTCTGGAGATGCAGACGGCCCGAGGGAAAGTGCAGCCAATGCACTTTGAGTTGACTCAGACACTACCTGCCTGATTTGGTTGCGATCAATCCTGACGGGGACTGGAGGGTTCGTTGCTATCGACAGCGAAAAACTTCCCTGGACAGTTTGCTGAGTAACTGGAGTAGTGCCTGGCACCTCTACTACAGCATTCTTAGATAGAGAAGACTTAGATGGAGAAGAAAATTTAGGTTGATTGATTGATGCCCAAGGTCTTACATCGGTCGATGGCTGCTGTTCAATAAAAGGCTCAGCTGTTTGAGAGTCAGCCGTCTTTATTGGAGGGGCATCTGGTTCAGTACTTTTTATGGGTTCAGCCATCAGCTTTTGCGTCCCATACCAGCCCAATACACCACAGGGAGCAATACTTAACGTTAGTAATGGTAATAAACGCATAGGAGGCACCATCTATAAACTTTATTAGTAAGGTCGTCTTCTATTTAAGTGGCCTGGTAAAGTGAAGCCACTGGTTAAAGCGATGTGATCTAAAGACAGAGTCCAAGAGTATTAGATGCTTCCCTGTCATCTAAAGCCAATAGTCATTGAGCGCAGCTGTAGCTTGAATAGTCGATAGTTAGAACATCTATCTGATGTATAAACTGGCACGGCTACGCACTCCTATTCGTTGTACACATCACAGCCTGTCAGATCAGGATGCTCACTGACGGTAAAACCGCACATATCAAAATTTTGTACAGCAGCTTAGATTGTTAAGTGTCATCTAATTGTTAAGGTCTTTAAATCATTACTGCCAGATGACAAAAATTGGTGATGCGCTGCTTTCTGCAGCAGGCTTTTTGCTACGCCTTCTATCAGTTGATACCGCATGTTAGATATTGTTGACTCCGTATACGCCAGATAGCTTATTTATCCGTAAATTTCCTGATTGTGTCTGAGGTATTTGATGAATCAGATGTAAATCAAAAACTTTTGATATGAAGACTTACTTGGGAAAACCTACAGTCCAGACAAAAAAGAATCAAGATATGCCAATGTAATATCTAATACCTACTTGTTAGATAGGAATAAACTCAGGCTGAAAATTGCTTTTGAAGATAGGCATCATAAATCAGAAGTCAAATCTCTCAGGATTCTAATTTTCTGTCTAATTGGGGTTTCCTAGCCGAATGAAATGACCTATGAAATAGTTCAACAATTTGTTGAGAAACATTTTCGACTTAAGTAGGTATACGTAAGTTTCAAACTTTTGCTATCCTCTTGTGGCACATCAAAGACATTCCTTTGGATAATGGTGTCTCCATTAAGAGGGTTTAGATGGAAAAGATGATTGGGTAAATCTGCCAACTGCTCTTTAAATAAGACATCTAGAAGTATATTCGAACTATTTTATGAATCAGATGTAAATCAAATATCATTGATGATAAAGACTTCTTTGGGAAAACTCAAAATCCAAATTAAAAGTATCTGGATGTGTCAATGTAGTACCTAGCGAACACTTTTCAGATAGCTAAAAAAATATTAGAAGGCATTATCTGTTGGATAGGTGACTACATACTAACTATCTTGCCGATATTTAACTGCCTCTGTTGCTCTCCCTTAATGCGTTGGGATTAAGAGACATCTGCATAAGCATGATGTCTCTGGCAATGATATTGAAAGAAATGTCCCCAAAAACGATCGGGTGAGTCTGCCACTCTGCCCTGTAAAGAAATCTGGAGATAACAGTCCTATGCCTGTCTCCTTCTTCCCGATCGAGTTAATACACATAAGATACTACATATTGGCTGCTGTCACCGCATTTACGGTTGTGTTGGTAGTCACGCCAATTGTTAAGACAATTGCCCTAAAGCATCAGCGAGTCGATCTGCCATCAGATCGAAAAGTGCATCATCAGCCAATGGTTCGTCTGGGCGGAATCGCAATTTGCCTGGGTACCCTACTCGCCCTATTTATTGTTTGGATAACAGGAGGAGTAGCCCAGCTGCCATTATCCATGCTCTCTGGGTACTGGGTTGTATTGCTTGGCAGTATTGGCTTTTTTGCCATTGGTTTGTCCGACGATCTGTTTAATCTATCGCCTCTTTTTCGACTGGGTCTGCAATGTGTCATTGCCAGCCTGGTTTGGATGATGGGCGTACGCATTGATTTTCTCACTCTGCCTGGATTTGGATTAGTGCATTTGGGCTGGTTAAGCCTACCCCTGACCGTATTTTGGTTGACTGGTGTGGTCAATGCAATCAATTGGATCGATGGACTCGATGGGTTAGCCTCTGGTATCGGCATTATTGCCGCTGCTACTAGTTTTCTCATCTGTTTATATACCGGACAGCTGGCTGCAGCATTAATTGGTATTGCCCTGGTTGGCAGCCTGCTCGGTTTTCTGTTGTTTAACTTCAATCCGGCCCAAATTTTTATGGGAGATGGCGGATCTTATTTTATTGGTTTCCTGCTATCTAGTATAGGAGTAACCGGTTTGGTCAAGAGTGCAACCGTCACAGCTATCCTATTACCGCTGCTAGTGTTAGCTGTTCCCCTTGGTGATATGACCCTGGTGATTTTGGCTCGGTTGCGCGGCGGTGTCTCACCGTTTTTAGCGGATAAGCGACATTTGCATCACCGATTGTTAAATGCCGGATTGCCACATCGACTAACGGTGTTGGTAATGTACGCCCTAACCTGGTGGGCCAGCAGTCTCGCACTGCTATTTGTTGGAATTCCCAGCGGCCCCATGTTAATCAGTAGCGCTACTGGATTACTTGGGCTAATGGGTTGGAAAGCTTGGAGCATTGCTCAACAAGGCTAGCGTTGTTCCGCGTTGTTGATTTGAGAAATGTGTTTGCCAAGTAACTAATCTACTGGCCGATGCATTCAGAATTCAGTCTCCTCGCGTCCAAACTGAGATTGCCACGCAACACAGTTTTCTAATAAGGACATCTGCCGCCCTAAGCATTATCTACCAATTGACTGCAGGCGTAAGGAACAACCTTAAATTTGCAAGCACGTCTTTACTTTCCCCTAATCTTATCTTCCCTGTAATTTTAGCAAAGGACTATCGCATATGGTCAGTATCTTTAAAAAAGCAGAACTGCCGGTTGCCTATCGAACTTTTAAGGCAGTTAACACTGAACCGATTCGAGTGAGTCCTTCCACTTCTCAACTGAAATTGTCGGTCATCACTCAGTTTTTTCCCCCTGATTATGCTGCGACAGGACAACTCATTGAAGAGTTGGTTAAACAGCTAGAGCAGCAGGGAATGGATATAAAAGTCTTTTCTGGTCAGCCAGCCTATTCTAATAAAACTGCGGTGGCTCCTCGGTTAGAGGAACAAGGAAACGTAACCATTGTTCGATCTCGAATCACGAAACTTTGGGGCGGACGATTGCGGAGTAAAGCCTTAAGTGGTCTAGCCTTTGCATCACGAACGATTTTACATCTGATTAAAAATTGTCGTCGTCGTAATCTTGTCTTAGTGACTACGGCCCCACCTTTTTTGCCGATTCTAGGCTATCTGGCCAATCGGTTGCTAGGCATGCCCTATATTTGTTTGCTATACGATCTTTATCCAGATATTGCTATTGAACTGGGTGTAGTCTCTCGTCAAAACTGGATTGCTAGACTCTGGCATGCTTTGAACAAGCAAGTTTGGCAGCATGCCCAGGGATTGATTGTGTTAAGCCCTGCCATGAAGCAGCGCATTGTGGATCACTGCCCAGCAGTAGAAGACAAAACCTATGTAATTCATAGCTGGGCCGATCCACGTAAAATTGTGCCAATTCCTAAAAAAGATAATTGGTTCGCTCAGAAACATGGTCTGGTAGACAAGTTCACTGTCCTTTACTCGGGCAATATGGGTCGCTGTCACGATATTGACACTATCTTTGAAGCAGCCTTGCTACTGCGGAATGAGCCGATTCGGTTTGTGTGCATTGGTAGCGGTGCCAAACGAGATGGGTTAATTCAACAGGTTAAAGACATGGGGCTAAACAATTTTGTGTTTTTACCCTATCAGGACAAGAAAGTATTGCCATATTCGCTTACCGCCTGTGATCTATCACTGGTCAGCGTGAGCCCTGGTATGGAAAGTTTGGTTGCTCCCAGCAAGCTGTATTCAGCTTTAGCTAGCGGTCGGCCGATTGCAGCCGTGTGTCCACCACACACCTATTTGCGACAGATGTTAGAAGAAGGTAACTGTGGGGCCTGGTTTAACAATGGCGACGGTCGTAAGCTGGCGGAGTTTATCCGACACTTGAGTCGAGATGAACAGACGGCTCAAGCTATGGGTCATGCAGCCCGTGCATGTCTGGAGGAAAACTATGCCCCTGATATTATTGCGCAGCAGTACGCAGATGTTTTTCATCAAAGTAGCTTATGTGAAACCTCTCATATTTTTGCATAGTGCTTACGCATATTGTTGCTATAGGCGAGCTGCAAAAGTTGCCGAAGATGAAGTCTAAGTCTTGGGTATCACTGTCGGCTGACCTAAATTTGAGTTTAGCAATCATCCGACTTTGTTGCCCAAGTACTTAGGCAACTAGGAATTAGGGGTTAAGTGTTCTACTACAGTGTGATCTATCTGGCTAATTGGATGTTGAAGAATGTCTAGGAAAGTTTGAGCAAACTCTACTAGATTTCAGTCAAAAGGTATCGGGTTAGCTAGCGCAATCATTGTTTACATCTCGTGAGATTTAGTCAATATCTTGAGGCAGAAGAAATATGAATTTTGGAAAAATTGGGGCTGCTACGGCAGTTACAACCATGGTAATAGCAGGTTCACTGCTAGGCGCAGAACCAGCTAAAGCAATTTCAGTTGGTGATGTTCTAAGTTTCACCACTACTGATATAACTAGCGGTACGCCTACGCTGGTTGAGAACATGGACGGAACATTCACTTTCAGCATGGGGAATATTTCGATCAATCCAGAAACTTCTCCCGTTTTTGGAAATGAAGGAGATCCAATCACCTTTGCAGATCTTACCCTAACAAATGTAGGAGGAAACCAATACACTCTTGCTGAAACTACTCCATTTACATGGATCACCGGTGGATTACTCGATAGCCGAACCTATAATTTAGAGAGTTTTAGCTTGACTGCTACACAAATTCTACCTACTAGTTTGTTCACTTTTTCTTCCATTGGTTTTAGTGGATTCTTCGAACCACCTGGCATAAATGGCATTGGTGCTCTTGCAGGAGTTGGGCAATTAACTGTAGATGGTTCTGGAGTAGTTTCTGGTGCTATTGAGGTAGTACCCACTCCTGCTGCTGTTCTCCCTGGTCTAGCCGGAATGGCCACTGCAGCCTTCCGCAAGAAAAAGCAGGAAGAGGACAACGAGCTGGCTACCGTAGGAGCCGAATCTCAAGCATAGATTTTCTGTTATTGAAGGGCTAACCTTATGAAGGTTAACTCTCGATAGTGTGGAGTCTATATACTTGTGTCTTCGCATCCTGTTAGTTAGGGGCTCTATGCTTTGGCATCTTAGCCCCTAGTCTTTTTCATCACCTTGTTGGCATGCAACCTAGTTCTGAAAGCTGTTGATCGAAGATTTTAACCATAATTATTTCGATATTTTTAGCTATCCGGATACTAAAGTAACGAACTGAAATCCTTTGAGAAAGCCCAGTGCTTAGATTAAATTCACTTTACGCTTGTTTGTAACTATGGCTTACGTTTCTGCATCTGTTCCTGGCAAATTAGACGGTTCTTACAATGTCAAAAATATTTGTCGTGTTGTCGGTTTAGTTTGCGTGGCAGGCTTTATTTTTGACATGTTGGTATTGACATTACCACCACAATTTGGAGTCGAATGGCGAATTGGTGTAATGCAACAGTTTGCTAACCGCAGTATTATCTTGTTATTTGGTCTGGCATTAATTATTTATGGTAGCCAGGGTAACAGCACCAGTCGTGTTCGATTGGTATCCAAACTGTCGATGGGCTTGGGCGTTCTTTTCTTTTTGCTCAGTTTACTCTCTGTGGTTGACAGTGTGCGCTTGAGTCAGCGGACCGTTAGCAATATTAGTACGCAAGAATCCCAGCTACAAGCGCAGCTGCGGGAAGCTCAGGCTAATCCAGAGGGCTTACCAGAGAATGTTAATCTGGACGATCTGACTCAGTTTTCTCAACAGCTAACGGCACAAGCTGACACCTTAAAGAAAAACGCACAACGTACTGTTCTTAAAACAGGAATTTCTAATATTGGCAATCTTTTATTAGTTGGTGCAGGTCTACTGGCGTTAGGTCGTGGTGGTATTCGTTTGTCTCGCTCTAAAGGATAACCAGTATGAATTGGCAGACACCCAAAATTGATGCTAATGGTCTGTTGCACGTAGGACGAACCCTATTGCAGCAAGGTTTGAGAAATACCCATAACCGCTTGGTCATGGCAGGTTTGTTTGTTGGTATCGTGTTTTTGCCCTTTTGGCTACAGGACATTATTGTAGGAACAATCCATGGCGCAGCTAGTTTGTTGTTGGTTTCTGCACTAGGACTAGGGCTATATCAGCTCTGGTTACAGCGGAGTCACCTGGCTAAGTTAAAGGCCTCCAGTGAGGATAGATGGTTAGGGCATCTAATTATTTTGGTTGGTCTAGGCGCTGCACCGTTTTGTGCTGCTGCTGAATGGTCTCAAAAATTGATTTGGGTCATGATTTTATGTGGTATCGCCATTAGCTCTTGGGGATTCGCTTTTTTCCCAAAGTACTCAGCATCTGTGTTTCTAATCGCGGTGGGGTTATTTCCTCAGCCAACTGCTGTTGGTAAAGCTGTTTGGAATACATTCACTCCCCCTGAGATACTGGAACGCTTTATGGCTTGGTGTGGTGGTATTAGCCTGAATTTAATCGGGCAGGCTGCAACTGTCAACTGGACCGATATTTCATTACCAGGAGGTACGGCCAGGGTGGATTGGGGCTGTAGTGGTTATGATCTGGCGTGTATTGCTGCGGTAACTAGTTTGCTGATGGGGCTATTTTTTAAACAATCATTTTGGAAGACATCGCTCATTATTTTGGTGGGGATTGTGTTGGCGCTAATTGCCAATGTCCCCAGGATTATGTTGATGACCATGGCTAATGCCTATTGGGGGGAAGAGTCCTTCGCATTTTGGCATGGTTTTTGGGGCGGGCAGATTTTTCTGTCGATTTTGTTTACGGTGCATTACTACGCTGTAATGGCAATCGTAAAGCAAAAACCGACTAAAAAGGTAGCCTAAGCTACTCTAAACGCATCACAATTACCCGGTTGATTACGGAGACCTGCGGTATAGATAGTCAGAGATTAATCAAAGCTCGTATTAGAACTGAATTAAACGTTGGCATAGCCCTGTTGAGTAAATCAGTAGTGGAGGTTGAATCCGATGCATCAAGAAAGATTGATAACACAACAAGCTGATAGCAAAAGGTCTAACCTCAGACGTCATCGTAATCGAAAACGGTCTAAGCGACGGGAGATTTACTGTCCTGAGCATGGATGTTATTTAGACAGCGTTAGCCCCAAGCGAACACTGTATGCTGACAAGCCGGAGCATTTACGGCAGAAAGGTGTGAGTCGTAAGAATGCGCTAATGCTGATTGCGCAAGAAACAACAGTAGCGTTAGAAGGAGAGTGGTTAGAAGCGTTTTGGTGTGAGTGCTGTCAAGAGACAAAGTGGTATCATGTATTTCGAGAAAGTAGTGGTGCTTATAGTCTTTCTGTAGCCCCTCGTGAGCTATGGCAGCAGGCTCAAGGCGTGATTCATCCGTACGGTAATCCTTCTGTTGGTGAGTTTACACGTCGTAGTGCCTGTATGGTTGGCTACCAAGGCATGAAGCAGTTTCAATTTATCAAGTAATTAGCAGCTGTAACAGTTTGTTGATAGCCTCTAAACCAATTAAAATATTTTATCTTTTTAGGAGTTGGGCTTCGATGGTCGCTTTGATCTCAGTCCCTCCACACGTAGCCTTCAGAACCCTAGACGAAGGCCGAATATAGGAAAACTGTGGCTAAAATTTGAACTGCGCATATTCTAATTATCTTAAGCATAGTGAAAAATCTTAAATCTACACTGCGGTCTCCTGCATATCAGCTGATTATTGCGGTTGCAAAACGTAATTGGCCATTATTGGCTGCTAACTTATTTACTAATCTATGTGGCGCAGTTTTAGAAGGAACAACGCTGGGAGTTATTTATCTAGCGATTTCCTTTCTAGCGGAGGATGAGCCAAGACAAAGCTACTCTGCTCAACTTGTATGGCTCTTAAACAGGGTACCGTTAAACGGAAACCAAATGTTTTTAGCGTTGTTAGTGGTTGCTGTAATACTACAGACGCTTCTGAGTTTGAGTAACTACTGTAATAAGGTGAGCGCTGCTTATTTTTCGGCTAGAGTGCAGCCTCAAGTAACAGGCAAGGTATTTGAACGAATCATGTCATTTAGTTTTGCCTGTGCTAGTCGCTATAAGGTTGGCGACCTGATTAAATTTACTAGCAGTGCCCCAGGTACCGTAAATACACAGGTTACAACTATCAATAACTTGATTGTTAGTCTGACTTTTGCTGCCACCTATTCTTTTGTTTTAATCAAGCTATCACCGCTTTTAGCCTTTGCTGCAGTTGCTCTTGCTTTCGTTATTGTTTTAGTACAACGTTTTCTAGTACCTAAAATAGCTGTAGCTGCCAAGCAACTGATGTCGGTCCAGGTAGAATCTGCCAAGTATATGACTGAGAGTATTCAAGCATTGCGGCTACTACATACATTCGGCACACAAGATCGAGCCGTCGAAACAGCTAACTTACTCTTAAGAGATATTCAAAAGAATTTGCAGAAACGGTCAAAACTAGTTTTTTTACCAGAGTCTATCTTGGAGGTTTTACCCATTCTTGCGTTAGCTATTTTGGCTGCGATTTCATACAGCTTTACTGCCTCCACTGAGGCAATATTGCCAATGTTGTTAACGTTCTTACTAAGCTTGCAACGTTTGGCGATTCGGTTGAAGGGCGTGGCTGGCGCGTTCACTAAATTTGCAGATAATACTGCTGGCCTAAACCGGCTGAACAGTATTCTAAAGCTTGATGATAAGCAATTTTATTCTAAAAATGGTGACATCTTTAAAGGCTTAGAAGAAGATATTAAACTTGAGAACATAAGCCTTTCATATACTAATGACCAATCCCTTGCTCTCAAGAACCTGACTTTTACTATTCCCAAGAATAAGGTCACGGCTTTAGTTGGTCAGTCAGGGGCAGGGAAGTCTTCTATTGTGGATTTATTGCTTGGGCTCTATCAACCCAGTAATGGACGTATAGTAGTTAATGGAAAAAATCTACAGCAGTACGCACCACAGATCTGGCAGCATCATATTGGCGTAGTCAGTCAAGATACCTTTATCTTTAATTGCAGCATTCTAGACAACCTACGCTATGGGCACCCAACAACAACAGTAGAGAACGTCATCAAATCTACTAAAGCTGCACAAGCTCATCAATTTATTATGGATCTACCAGACGGATATGACACCGTTGTTGGAGAAAGAGGCTATAGACTTTCTGGTGGGCAGCGACAGCGTTTAGCACTAGCACGAGCAATTTTGAAGCAGCCTGAGATCTTGATTTTAGATGAAGCAACTAGTGCACTGGATAGCGAATCTGAACGCCTAATTCAACAGGCACTAACTAACTTTCAGAAAGATCGAACTGTGATTGTAGTTGCTCATCGGCTATCAACCATTACAGATGCAGACCAAATTATTGTTCTAGAGAATGGCTGCATAGTTGAAAGAGGAGTACACGAATCTCTTAGACAGCATAAAGGCCGCTACGCACATTATTGGAAACTACAGACTCAAACCGTAAGTCTATGACTTTATGACTAAGCAAAAGATAAGAATTTTATATCTTGGCCCAAACCTGTTTTCAAAAGTAGGAGGGGCTAAGAAAGTAATGTTGGACATCGTCAATAATTTAGAACAATCTCGCTTCAGCACAGGCATCTTATTCGTGAAAGGAGACCCACAAGAAATTAGAAAGATTAAGAAGCACGTTAGACTTTTTGATTTTCGATGGATTTCTAAAATACGCAAATCGGGAAGACTAAGTAATCTATGTATTATTTACACAATTTTAGCTTTCAAACCCGATATCGTGTTGATAGCAGGCCGTCGTTTTGGCTTCTTCTTTTCTAATAAACTTAAAAAGCTTTTCCCAAAAACAAAATTTATTTTCAGAATGGGAGGAGTGATTTCAGATTCAGAAACTAATGATATAGATTATGTAGAGTGGCTAAAAACTAGATATTCGAAGGCTGACGCCATAATCTGTGCATCTCAAGCTACCAAGGAACAATATATATCTAAGCTAGGAATATCACATGACATCATTTCCGTAGTCTACAACGGAATTGATTTACAGAATATTTGTGATGATAATAGCCTTAAAGATTCAAATATACGACGTTTAGAAAATTCCAAAGTATGTTGCTACGTTGGAGCCCTCAATGAACGAAAAGATCCGTTAACTCTAATTAAAGCATTTGAAATAGCAAAGCAATCCATACCTAACCTTGCTCTTTGGATTGTTGGTGAGGGTATGCTTGAAAAAGAATTACAGGAATACTGTAAATTTCATGGATTAAATAAATTTGTTCAATTTCTAGGTTATAAGCAAAATCCTTATCCTTATATGAAGGAATCAGATCTGTTTTTATCAGCATCTACAAGAGATGGATTTGGATTGACTTTACTTGAAGCCGCTGCTTTACGGAAACCGTTTTTTTATGCAAACGGAGTTATTGGAATAGCTGAACTACTTAAGAAATATGACGTCGGCCGTTATTTCCCACCACATGATTTCCTAAGTCTTTCAAGTTTAATAATTAGCTTTTTTAAATCAGAAGAAAAATACTCTTTCGATGGTTACGAGAAGTTAGTTGATGAATTATCAATGAGTAAATTTATTCAAGGATATTCAAATATATTTGAATATCAATTAAAAAATAATTAAAGAATTCTTTGGAGAGTTGTATTAAAACATCAGTTTTCCAACGATTTTGGGAGGCTAAATTCGTTGATCTATAGAGTCGAGCCCCCATATAGAATTACAGTTTATTAAATTAATAAAACATCATGATCTATGTAGTTCTTGGTATGCATAAATCGGGAACTTCATTAGTTTCTCAAATTTTACATGCTTCTGGCATCAATATGCTTGACCAGAAAGAGTGTAGATTAAACTATGATCAAGGTAACAAGTGGGAGAGAGATTCGACTAAGGATATTAATAACCTAATATTGAATTCCAAGGGCTTATACAGCTTGGATATTCCTTTTGGAACTCACTTCGTATCTAGTCAAATCAGAGAAAAAATTCAATCTACTATTGAACAGTTAGATTCAAATGATCATTGGGGATTTAAAGATCCTAGAACATGTTTAACTTATTCTATGTGGGCTTCAGAATTGCCTCAACATAAATTAATTGGCATTTATCGCTCTCCTTTTGAAGTTTGGAACCGCTACAAAATGCAAGCCAATCATAAAAGGAGAAATATGAATATCGAGATATTCAAATTTGTAAGGGCTTGGTCAGTATACAACACGAGTATGCTGAAAGCGCTAAAGAACAGTGGGCGTGAAAGCATTCTGTTAGAATACTCCGATCTCATGAGATCTCAAGACTCTTTTGATAGGTTAGAAGATTTTGTTGGTCAACGCCTCACAGACAGAAGAGATGCTGCTTTCCATAGAAATCAGAAAGTAGCTCAAAAAGAGCAAAAAATGCTAGCTATTACAAGCAAACTCAATAGAATTTATGGGCAGCCCGATATTAATAAAATAGTTAAACTTTTGAGAAATTTTGAGGAAAGTTAGTTACCCAAATCCCTTTGAAGAATCTTAAATGTATAGGTAAAAGGAGTCAAGTATGGACACATCTACTTTCAGAACCAGCCCAATAGCTCAATTTGCCAAGCGTAAAATTGGTAAATTACTATGCACTCCTTCCAAAAGTTTTGTATTTGTTGCAACTACTGGACGCAGTGGAAGTAAGACTCTTTATGAGCTCTGCCGGACTATTCCAAGCTGTGCCGCATTCCATGAACCTATACCTAAAATGAATGCAGATGTTCTCCATGATTTTAATGGTTATAGAGAGCAAAAAATGTGGTTCTACTTTAAAGATTTTAAGCTCCCTGCTATTTACAAAGCATCAATTCAAAAAAAGTGGTATATCGAGACAAATCATGCATTTATCAAATGCTTCGCCGATGCAGCAGTTAAAGAATTTGGAAATCGCTTAAAAGTCATACATTTAGTGAGAGATCGACACGAAGTTGCGAAAAGTTTTCTTTATCGCGGTTCAATACCTGGAAAGAAATGTAAGCGAGGAGATTGGGTATTGGAACCGTATGCGCCTCGAAACATCATTAGATTCGATAAACTTGAATTACAGAACCCAAATTTTAAGCATCCTTATCTAAAGTGTCTTTGGTATTGGTACGAAATAGAAGCCCGTACTCGACAGTTTATTCGCTTAAATCCGAACGTTTTAATATATAAGCTAAGAACCGAAGATTTGAACAACTTAGAAATTTTGATTCCTGCATTTGAGGAAATATTTGAAGGATTTGATAGACAGACGCTTATTCAGAAAGTTGGAGTCAGGGCGAATAAATCACAACTAAAACCGAAATTCCCAGATGACATCAGCAAATCACTAATAAAAGATTTTGATTTAGCCTGCGAAGAACAACTAGAAATGTTATCTAGCGTTTTTTAAAGTAACTTCCTGCATAAAGATGGTTAGCCAGATTAAATTGAAAGAATATGTTGCGAATAAATTATATGAGTGGACTAAGCTGGCTGAAAAGAAAGACTTAGACCATAAAAAAAGAGCGATGATTGGAAGCCTTAAATTATGCGGTCATCACTTAACAATACGAGGAAATAACAGTCGAATCAGTGGTACTCAAAATATTGAAATTGGACACAATGTCCATATTGGAGAAAACGCATTTATTCGAGGAGAAGGAGGCTTAAAGATCGGCGATAATACTCATATTAGTAGAAACTTGGTTCTTTATACAGTTAACCACCAGTATCATGGTACCTACCTTCCTTATGACCACACTACGGTTAAAAAAACTGTCGAGATTGGTCGCAATGTCTGGATTGGGATGAATGTATGCATCACACCCGGCTCAAAAATTGGCGACGGAGCCATCGTAGGCATGGGTGCTGTTATTGCTGGCGAGGTTCCACCTTTAAGCATTGTAGGAAATCAAAAATTTAGAATTCTTGGCTACCGCGATCCCGAGCATTATCAGCGCCTCGAAGAAAATAAAGCCTACGGTGGTGTCAACGGTAGACCTCTGCAGCTGGATAACAAATAACTAAATTACTCCCTAGTGAAATAAATTTGTGTTCTTAGTGCTACCTCAAACTATTAAGAATATCTTGGTTAAGCGACTCTATCGCTGGCTCCAAATAGAAAAGTCACTTGAAACTGAAAGGATTAACCAAGAATGGATCAAGCAGTTGAAAAGTTGTGGCACAGGGCTACATGTTGTCGGAACCACTAAATTAAGTGAAGCTCGGCATACTGAGATAGGTAACAATGTTCATATTGGTGAGAATGCATTTATTCGAGGTGAAGGCGGTTTAAGAATTGGTGATAATACTCATATTAGTCGAAACCTTGTACTTTACACCGTTAACCATCAATATCAAGGACATCGGCTACCTTATGATCAAACCACTGTTAAAAAGCCGGTAGATATCGGGCGCAATGTTTGGATTGGCATGAATGTTTGTATTGCACCTGGTTCTAAGATTGGCGATGGAGCCATCATCGGCATGGGAGCTGTTATTGCCGGAGAAGTCCCATCTCTCAGTATTGTTGGTAATCAAAAATTTCGAATTCTAAGTTATAGGGATGAAGCTCACTATCAAGAGTTAGACGAAGCAAAATTATTTGCAGACGCCCAAGGTCGAGCTATTGGCTTTGAGTCTCATTCTTGAAAAAAGCTCTTTTGCGAATGGTATTTTTGATAATACAAAAAATATTAAGCACACAACCATAAAAATTGAAAATGACTAAAATTGGCTTTGGTTCTTTCCAAATACCTAAGTTGGAACGCAAGATTGTTTATAAGTCTGGTGTTCAAAAAATTGTTGGATGGCCAATTCAAGAAGAAGGTTTCGCCAGAGTTATTGGGATTCGAACTTCTGAAAATAAATGTAGAAAAATTGTCGGTGTTGGACTTGGAAAAACAGGAACTACTTCGTTAGCATACTGCCTCACTTACTTAGGATATAGACATCAATGGTACGATCCTGACGTACAGTTATCTTTTCAAAAGAACCGAAAAGCTGTGCTTGAAATACTTTCTAATAAAGACAGCTGTGAGGATTTTCCTTGGCCATACTTATATCAAGACATTGATGAGATTTATCCAGATAGTAAATTTATTTTAACTCTTAGGAAAGATCCAGAAACATGGTATGCCAGTCTATGTAAGCATTTCGATAGGGGAGGCACTAACCAGCAAAAACAGATCGCTTATGGTTATAGCACCCCTCGTGGCTTCAAAAAAGAACACATTGACTTGTATCTCAAGCATGCCCAAGCAGTTCAGAATCATTTCTCTGACCGTCCTGATAAGCTGCTTGTTGTTTGTTGGGAAAATGGAGATGGTTGGCGTGAAATTTGTCGATTTTTAGGTCATTCCGAACCCAACATTTCTTTCCCTCATGCTAATAAAGCACCAAACTGGCAAAATACATGATTTGCTACTACTATGACAGTCTATGAATGTTTGAAAAATCATATAGCAGTGATTTATTTTGAATAAGTTTCAAGACAGAAAAAACTAGAAATAATACTAGAAAATCTTAATAATTTTCTCTAAGCTATGGATTGTTACTCTCCTTTAGTAAGCATCGTTATCCCATGCTATAACGCGGAAAACTATGTTTCTGAAGCTATTGATAGTGCCCTCTCGCAGAGCTATGCCAATGTCGAAGTAATTGTCGTAGATGATGGCTCTTCGGACCAAAGTAGAGATATCGTGCAGTCATATGGCGAAAAAGTTAGATTCAAACAAAATCACCATCAAGGAGCTTGTTGTGCTCGAAATACCGGATTAGAAATCAGTCAGGGAGAATTTATTCAATTTTTAGATGCAGACGACGTATTGTTACCCCATAAACTTGAAACACAGCTGCCTTTTCTAGTTTCCAATCAATACGATCTTGTCTTCTGTAATGGTTATCTCTTCGGTGACGATCGCCCCCAACGACCGATCAAAAAGCTCCGAGCTTTACCATCACCAACTAATACCGATCCTTTTATATATTGTTTCTTTAATGGCTTTGGTACGGAAGGTCCCCTTCATCGACGTAGCCTGCTAGAAAAAGTAGGCGGATTTCGTGCAGGTTTAGTCGGCGCACAGGAATATGACTTGCATGTTCGTCTCAGTGCAACTGGTGCCCGTCTCCATAAGCTTGATGACTATCTTTTTTGTCATCGCAATCATAACGATCCTAATCGCATCACCCGTACACCTAAACCACCTGGTTTCTATGCAGAAATGCTGATAGGGCTATTAGTGCGTCTACAGCAGGACTCACCTGAGGCTCTCACACCAGAACGCCGCCAAATCTTTGCAGGTGTTTTGTTTCAGCGCTCAATCAATGCTTACCGTAGTGGTGCCGAAGCAATCGCAGCAAGAGGCTTTAAACAAGCTAAAGCCCTTTCCAACAAGTTGGAATATAATGAGCGACGCTTTTATAAATTAATCGCTGAAGTTGTTGATCCTATGTTTGCAGAAGGCTGTCTAAAACAAGCTCGTATGATCAGAGACACCCTCAAAAAGCCCTTTAATTCATCACTAGCAGGCATTTCCTAACCTTACCCATGCGCATTGCCTTTATCACCCCTGAATTCGTTACAGAGCCAACTTACTCTGGCGGCCTAGCCAACTATCTTGGTCGAGTTACCGTTGCCCTTACTCAGGCAGGACATACTGTTAGTGTTTTCACACGATCACAATCTTCAGGTCAAATTGAGTTTCAGGGGGTAACGGTTCATCGCGTAGTTCCTCTTTGGGACCGCCGCATGGTGTTTGATCATATTGATCCGTTAATTCCCAAAGTATTCTACAGCCCTTATCAAGACTTGAAAGCTGCCTGGTGCCTGTGGAAAAAATGGAAACAAGTTCATCGGCAAAAGCCATTTGACATCGTCCAAGTCGCTAATGTCATGGCGGTTGGTTTATTCTTTCGGCAAGAGTCTCGAGTGCCTATCGTCACCCGACTATCAAGCTATCGCCCCTTTTGGGATCGGGCAGCCGCTATCCAAGAGACTGCAGGAGTTAAAGCCCGTTGGTATATGGAAAGGCTGGCCATTACCGGATGTAAGCATCTCTACGCACCCACCTACTTTGTTGCCAAACAGGTAGAAACAGGCTACAGCATTCCTAGTGTTGATGTTATTGAAACACCTTTTTTCCCTGAGCAGCCAGCTTTGGATTTTGAAGTCTTTGATCGGCAACTAGCAGGTAAGTCCTACGCACTCTACTTTGGGCGGATGACCCAGATGAAAGGTGTACATATCTTGGCTCAAGCATTACCAGAGGTTCTTAAACGTTATCCCGAAATGTATATGGTATTTGTTGGAGGAGCAGGTATATCTCCCGAAGCAGGTAGTATGCGAGAGTATATCGCTAAAAAATTGCAAGATTTTGCTGAGCGTATTGTTTTCATAGATTCTTTGCGCCATGACAGACTTTATCCCATTATCAAAGGCGCTAAAATTGTTGTCTTACCTTCACTTATCGATAATTTACCAAACACCTGTCTGGAATCCATGGGTCTTGGAAAAGTAGTCGTTGCCACTACAGGTTCATGTTTTGAACAGGTTATCGAGCATAATAAATCTGGCATTTTAGTAGAACCAGGGAATCCAACCACTCTAACAGAAGGTATTAGCGATGCTTGGCAATTGGAAGAAAATCAAAGGTTAACGATGCAGCAGGAAGCAGCTAGCAGTATTGAGCGTCTTCATCCTGATAACGCTATTCCGAAGCTTGTTACTTACTATGAATCTCTAATAAAAGCTAGCTAGTCATTTTTTGTTGATGTCCGATCTTCCGATCTGTTAATCCTAATTTGTAGCTGATAATACTAGAGGTTTATAAAGTATGTCCTTAGGTGCTTTAGCGCTGAAAGTGCGCCAAAAATATGAGCATGGTCTTACGGTTGCTCATTACCGCGACACCGTGCGTCCCCGCATTCTCAAAACACGCTCTATTGAAAACACAGTTGATACTACCTGTGAGATCCACGTACTCACCTCAGCCAAAGACTGGCTCAACTTGATGTGGGCACTCAAATCCTTTTATTGGGCCTCTAACCGCCATTATGCCCTCTGCATTCATGATGACGGCACCCTCACCTCTGAGCATCGTGACATTTTTCAACACCATTTTCCTAAAGCAAGAGTGATTGAGCGTAAGACAGCTGATGACTTTGTTCTCGCAGGTTTATCTAACCATCCAAAATGTTTGGAATTTCGTAAAACTAATCACCTAGCACCCAAGGTATTCGACTTTGCTGCCTATTTAAGTAGCGATCGTATGCTGCTACTCGACAGCGATATTCTCTTTTTTGAAGAGCCTGCAGTACTGTTAAGTCGCATCGAAGACCCTGAATATTTGCTCAACACTGTCAATGGTGATGTTGCTAGCGCTTTTACTGTGGATCCAGCTGTTGTCAAAACACAGTGTGATTTTGACATGGTTGAGCGCTTTAACTCTGGGTTAGGCCTCATTCATAAAGCCTCAATGAATCTGAACTGGATTGAAGAATTTTTGGACCTGCCAGACGTTATTGGTCACTTTTGGCGCATTGAACAAACCCTATATGCTTTATTTAGCTCTAAGTTTGGAGCTGAGTTACTGCCCTCTGCCTACGATGTCCACCTTGAGGGCAATATTAATGGTGCTCCAAGCCGTCACTACGTTGGTCCAATTCGTCATTTAATGTATGGCGAAGGCATGCAGCATCTAGTCAAGCAAGGTATTCTCAAGGAGCTGGGTTAGATGCGAGTACTGATGATGCCCGACTGTCGGATAGATAATCCCTATCAGGCATTACTAGAAAGGGCGCTACAGAACACAGGGGTTGAAGTATCCTTTCCAGTGGGCTATCGCCGCTTGCTGCCTTTTTACAGAGCTGTTAATACTCAACCAGACAAGGTCGATGTCCTACATTTACATTGGCTGGGGCCATATCTTAAAGGCAACTCTGTTATCAGTCGGTGGTTTTATGCTATCAAGTTCTTAGTTGATATCTTTATAGTGCAGATATCAGGAGTAAGAGTCGTTTGGACAGTACATAATCTTATTGCTCACGATACCCAATATGGTTGTTTAGAACGATGGATACGGCGGCGGTTAGCAAAAATTGTTGATCAACTCATTGTCCATAATCATTCTTCCAAAGAATCGGTTGTTGATCTTTATTTAGCGACTGATAGCTCTGTCAGTGTTATTTCCATTGGTCATTACCGAGAGATATACGAATCCCCTATTGATGCTTCAGCAGCACGCAAAATTTTAGGCTTACCAGCTATCGGTAACATTTACTTATGGCAGGGACTCTTACGTCCGTATAAAGGAGTCGAATCATTATTAAAAATTTGGTCTGAGCATAAGGAAGTTTTTGCTGATCACACACTTGTGATTGCAGGAGCAGCCCCTGACAAGAGCTACGAAGAGAAGATTGCTAACATGGCTGCTCAAATTCCAGGAGTCCACACACACTTAGAGTTTATCGAAGATAACAGAATGCATCTGTTCTTTAGTGCTGCAACGGTTGTAGCATTGCCCTTCAAGCAAATCTTAACCTCTAGTAGCCTTGTTTTGGCAATGTCTTACGCAAGACCTGTAATTGCTCCACGCTTGGGCGGGATTCCAGAAACGTTGGGTGATGCAGACTGGTTATTATATGATTCCAGTGATGAGCTAGGTTTACTACATGCTTTTAAGGAAAGCATGGAAATAAATTTATCCGAGTTAAGTCAAATTGTAGGCCAGGTTTGCGATCTCATGGATTGGCCCAACATCGCCAAAAAAACTCAACAATTATATCAGTCCATATTAAACAATTAAAAATCCTCTTAAGGACATCAAGAGATTAAAACTATAGATATGGCGATATTTGGTTGGTGCTCCAAATCTTGAGAGGCTAATAGGATAAGGGCAAAAACTAGACTCAGCAAACATCATTGCACTTACCTCAAAGAGCTACTCTCAACTTGAGTCTTATATAACTGGAATACTCAAAATGAACACATCAATACTGATTACACTTCTTATCTGTACACATAATGGGGAGCCAAATATTCAAAAATGTTTAGAGGCAATAGCAAATCAATCTGATGTACCAAAAAATCTCTTCGAGATTCTTTTAATTGACAATGCTTCTAGCGATAGAACAGCAGAAATTGCCTCCACAACCATAGAAAATATGCAGTTGAATGGGCGAATTTTATATGAACCTCGCGTTGGTAAAGTCAATGCCTTTCTAAAAGGTGTCAGAGAAGCTCAAAGCGAACTTATCAGCATCATTGACGATGACAACTTTATAGAACCTGGCTTTCTACGTTATACTCTTGAAATCTTCGAGAAATTTCCAAATGTAGGTATGGTAGGGTCGAAAAACAGCATTTTTGCTACCCAACCTATTCCAGAATGGTTTTCCTGGACAACAGGACGCTATGCTTGTGCTCAACCTATGCTATCAGATGTTGAGATACAAATTCCTAATGGCGTAGTTGTTGCTCAATCAGCGGTTATTGCTGGCGCTGGTTCAACCTTTCGAGTGAAGCCAATTATAGAATGTATTGATAAGGGATATAGTTTCTTTAATGATACTCAACGCGGAAAGAATATGAGTGTAACTGGTGAAGACTTGGAATTATGCTACTTGATGTATAGTCTAGGAAAATACAAATTTGCCTTTGATCCCCGTATTCAGATTCGTCATTCTGTTAAAGCTGAACGTTTAAATCTCAAATATCTATCAGTTCTTACTGAAACCCAGGGAGCTGGAGCTTTGGGCGTCGATCCATTTATGTTCACGGATAAATTTAGTGGTGGAAGATGGCCATTTAAGTGGACTTGGCAATGGCAACTACTTTCAAAACTGAGACGCTACATAAGATTTAGTTTCCTTTGTATGTTTCCGGTTAATCAGGATGCAGCAGAACGTTTTAGGAACTGGAATTTTCGAGTGGAATGTATGGGTTCTATTAAAAGAATTCTTATTGAACGTAATAAATATACTCATCACATACGCCAAGTTGCTGCAGGTGAATGGACAGCTCTTCGTGTTCGTTAGTTAGACTTTCGAGATAATCGAAACTAATAACTGGCTTTGCACAATGAAAGGACGTTTTTGTGGGTGCATCTGATGGAATTTCCTGACTGTCGATCAGACCATGTTTGTAAGAGTAGTTATCGACCTAGAAGCATCCCGTAAATCAGCAACGCCAAGATAGAATCTTAGGTCAACCTTTCTAGCACTTACCATAACTTTCTGCAGGAAACCCAAATATATAATTAACCAATGCCATGGCAATTGAAGCATGAGAAATAATAAGCATGAGAAATATTTGTATCGTAGCTCCACAGTTAGAGTGCCTTAGTTACACTATTGTGAGAGCAATCTCGTCTAACGACGTTTGTGTTTACGTTTTAACTAGCCCTAAAGAAAAAATTTCTTATCGAGGTCATACGTTCTATTACGAACGTATTGAGGATATAAACAATGTCTTTGTTATCAATGAGTTGAAGCCTTTAGACTGGGACTGGATGTATTTTCAGATTATGTCAGAACTCAGACAGTTTAATTTGAAGGCGCTTGCCAATCAGACTCAAAATATAGGGATTATCTCAAATTGCAGAAAATCATCCTACCCGCGAACGTTATGGTATGAACTTAAGGAAACACTTAAGTATTTTCCTCTCATATCTAAAAGCAAGCGCATCTTTTTCTTAGAGGGATATCATACACTTGATATTTATAGCCTAATTGCTACCAAGAAGCTTATCGGCTTTGATGTTCACTCAAACTTTCTGATTGATGAAGACCTGAATCGTAAAATGTTCTCATTTGACTGGTCTCCACAAGCATATAGAAAATATAAATTCAATTTTATTGGTAATAGAAAACCTGCACCAAGAACGCAAATTTTACAACGTATTAAAGCCAGGCTAGATGAGTGGAAGAAAATACCCGATAAGGGGTTAGAAAATAAAGGATTACTGTGGATAGAATACGGCGATGATCCCTCTAAACCTAGAGGTTTACCTCCACAAGAATTCATCAATTGTCTAGAAGAATCAGATTTTACCCTTTGCCCGCCAGGCTACAGTAAGCTCACCCATCGAGTCATAGAAGCTCTCGTAAAAGGGAGCATTCCCATACTTCATGAAGATGAATTGGCACTTTATGATATCGATCTTAAGGATGGTGTTAACTGTATTTCAGTGAAAAGTGAGAATTGGACCCAGGCCTTAGATATTGCTATGGGTATGAGCCATTCAGAGGTTTCTCTCATGAGAAATAAGATTTTGTCTATGCAAGATGACTACTTATCTGAACGCGCTTTTTCAAGCAAGCTACGTCAAAAAATGGGTTTAAATTAAGTTTAGCTATTATTTATTCCTAATATTAAATGTCAACTAAAGTTAGTATCCTCATCCCCTGCTATAACGCAGAACGGTGGATAGCCCAAGCAATTCAGAGTGCGTTAGAGCAGAGCTATCCTTATAAAGAAGTCATTGTTGTTGATGACGGTTCTACCGATGGGAGTTTAGCAGTTATCCAAAGCTTTGGCGATGCTATCCGTTGGGAAACAGGTCCTAATCAAGGTGGCAATGCGGCTAGAAATCGTTTACTTGAGATGAGTACGGGGGAGTGGATTCAATACTTGGATGCCGATGATTATTTGCTAGCTGATAAAATTGAGAAACAAATCCAATCTCTTAACGATAACTTGCTCGCTGGAGTTATTTACAGCCCTCACATTACTGAACACAAAGAGCAACAGAAGCTTATACATACCGCTTCTAAAATAACAGAGTACACAGAGCCTCATGACCTATGGCTACTCGCCAGTCGATGGCATTTACCTCAAACAGGTGGTTTACTAACTCGCAAGCAGGCGTTGATGGATATCAATGGTTGGCGTAAGGAACTAAAACATTGTCAAGACTATGACTTATATATTCGTTTGCTCAAAGCAGACAAGAAATTTATATATTGCAATCAAGCCGGTGCCGTCTATCGTTGGTGGTGTAGCGGTACTGTGACGCGTAGAAGTGCTTTAGAAATTTATCGCGACCGTTTAGACGTACAAGAAGCAATTGAAAAGTATTTGTTGTCAACTGGCCAGTTAACTCAGGCAAGAAAAGATGCGATCTATCAGGCCAGATTTGAATACGCACGTCGTATTTACAGCTGGAATAGGCAATGGGCAGCTCAGGTAGCAAAAGCAATTAAAGATAGCGAACCTAATTTTGAACCTTCTAGTCAGATCGCACCTGGGCTATATCAAAAACTATATAAGGCAGTCGGTTTTACCGGAGCAGAGTTTATTGCAGACGTAAAACGCAGAGTCTGGAAGTAAAAACTATTTGGAAAACAACAGACTAAAATCCACGATGGAACTAGCTGAAGTTAGAATCCCCACTTATAAGCGTCCGGATCTCTTAAAACGATCTATTCAAAGCTTGATTGACCAAGATTACCCTCATTGGCGCGCTATTGTGATGGATGATTCGCTTGCCCAGGAAGCAAAAGCAGTCGTAGAGAGTTTTGCCGATAGCCGTTTGATCTATCGTCCGAATCCAAAAAATTTAGGAAGTGCAGGTAATCTTGACCAAGCCTTTACAACAAACAGTTTACTGGGTGGCACCTATGCGTGTGTTCTAGAAGACGATAACTGGCTATTGCCAACCTATTTATCTGAAAATATTGCTGTTCTAAGAGCTAACAATGTGAAGCTGTTGCTGCGCAATCAGGCAATTTGGCAACAAACTGAGTATGATGCTAGACCAACTGATCGAACCACAAGAGGTGACTGGTTCACATCCAAAATCTATAGCCCGCTAGAGTTTTATGCCTATCTATTCTTTTTTGAAGGGGCCTCAAATGGTGGGCTATTTTGGCATACAGAAATGCAATCTCAGCTTCAGGTTGGGCCTACAGTCAAGGATGCAGGATTACAAGAATATTGTAGAGCTTTACAAATAATAGAGCCTTTTAAGTTTGAGCCCAAACCACTTTGTTGTTGGGCTGAAATGACCTCTAGTCTTTCCTTGAGAAACCCAGCCGACAATCGAACATTTGCTCGTGGTGTTCAATCAATTAAGCAGCATTTATTAAAAAAATATGGAACTGAGATGTTGCTCGAAATTGAAGCTATTGCTCTTTCTTTAGATAAGAATCTTGAGTTTGAAATATCTCTAGCTGATGCATTGTTTCCTTATCAAGTTCTACAGACAAAAGGCATCCTACGAAAGATAAAACAATATTTAAAGTCCTATACAAGAAGTATCTGGATTGAGAATCCGCTAGAAGATTATCTCCATGCCTAATCTATCCAATGAGTTACATATCATGCATTAAATAGGATAATAGACTAGTCATATAATCTCTATTTCAGTTATTTTTGCTGACTTCAAACCAGGCTAAAGTTTTTGATGGAGTTTTATTGATTATTAAATTTCAGTTACTTTAAATTAAAAATAAAGAGCAAACTTGAAATTAAGTATCTAATAAAGTATTTGATTTCAAGTTTTAGTTTTTTTGAGATTTTTGAGATATTATTTTTACGCATAAATTGAGCTTGAAAAAATGAGATTTATATTTATAGAATTATTGAATTTTTGAAACACTATGACATCTCAGTCAGATATTTTTGCTATTGGTGAGAACTTGAATGGTAAGCCGTTGGTTATATTTTTGCATATTCCAAAAGCAGGTGGTACTACGCTTAATGGCATCATAAATCAAAAATATTCCAAAAATAGAACGTTTAGATTTAATGGTATTAACCAAAAACATGAGCTAGCTAAAATTGCTGAATATAAAAGACGAAACTTACAACTGATTCGAGGCCACTTTGCGTTCGGGCTACATAAATATCTTTCTTGCCCTTCAACTTACTTTACTCTGCTAAGAGAACCAGTTAAACGCGAAATATCTCACTATCATTATGTTCGCCGAAGCTCAAATCTAAAAGGATTCAACGAAGTACAAAGTCAGACTTTAGAGGAATTTATTCTGGCATCTAAAGGGAACATACAAACTCGTTTATTATATGGATTAAGCGATATCAAAGCACAGAATGACAATGAAATGTTGAAAATTGCAAAGCAGCATTTAGAACAGTATTTCTCAGTTATTGGCCTTGTTGAACGATTTGATGAGTCTTTGATTTTATTGCAAGATGCTTTTGATTGGAGCACACCTGTTTATGTAAAACAAAATATAACCTCGCAGCGTCAATTAAATAGTCAGAGTATTTCAGCCTCTACCATGGAACTTATTCAAGAACGAAATTCAATGGATATTAAGCTGTACGAATATGCCAAAGAAAAATTCGAGCAGCAGATTGATAGTTTAGGGGAGCGTTTTGATAAGTTATTTCAGATTCAACAACACCGAAATCATCTCTACCAGCCACTAGGTCGAGCTTATAACTTTAGTCGATATGTGTTTCTTAAACATATATTGCAACGATATTAAACTGATTATCATCTCTATTGTGTAGTAAGTAGGTGGCTAAAGCTATTCAGCATACCGGAAACCAGCAGATGAGCATCTTAGCGATTCAGGGTATGTTTACTTATTGCCACCTACTTACTTATTTCGAGAATCTCAAATATAGTTAATTTAATCCCTGCTTAGCTGTAGTCTTTGATCAAAACCTTTAAGTTTTAACTGTAATGATTCCATGTCAAACATTGTGAGCATGTTGCCTATCTCTGTTATAGTACCGACTCGTAATCGGGCAAAGGTTTTTGCCAGAACACTTGAGAGTTTGGCTTTACAAAAATCTCAACCGGCAGATATGGTTGTTGTGGATGCTTCCGATGGCAATGACACTTATGAACTCTGCCATTCTGATATTTCTGGCCTCTCTACAAAAATCGCCTATTATCGAGCCATTGCTAAAGGAGCCGCAGTCCAGCGAAATCAAGCTATTCAACATGCATCTCATCCCTACATTCTTTTCTGCGATGATGATATTCTTTTTGAGCCCGATTGCATTGCAGAAATGTGGCAAGCATTGAGCCAAGATTCAACTTTAGGGGGGGTCTGTACTTTAATTACTAACTGTCATTACACAGCTCCAGGAAGATTCAGTAAAGCCATTTTTCATTTTCTTAATGGCCATGCTGAAGAAAGCTACGCAGGCAAATGCATTGGACCTGTGATGAATCTGCTACCAGAAGATCGCGAAGACTTGCCAACCGTCGTTCCCGTTGAGTGGATGAACTCAACCTGTACGCTGTATCGACGGGAAGCCATGCCAGACCCTCCTTTTCCCTCCAATTTCGTAGGTTATTCTTTAATGGAAGACGTTACCCTATCACTTCAGGTGGGTAAACGTTGGAAACTAGCAAACGTTCGCACAGCAAAAATTTTTCATGACAGTCAGCCCGGTGATCATAAAAACGATCCTGCGGTGCTGGCCAAGATGGACCTAGTCAATCGCTACTACGTAATGACTCAGGTTTTAGAACGTAACCGGCCTGGCGATTATTTTAAGCTCTTAGTGCAGCAGCTATTTAACCTAGCCGCTTCATTACAATCGTGGCAAGGATGGGCAGCCCTACCACGAGTTTTATTGGCAAAACTCAATGGCGTTTTTGAAATACTTACAACGCAACAGTCTACTGCTCAGCAGCCACAGTCATAATGTTGTTTGCACCTAGAATAAATGTTGTTGCGAATTAAAAGAGGGCTTATTAGCCGCTGGCATAATTTTTACTACAAAACTTTGGGCGTCAGGTTACAAGGCTATGCTTGGATTGGTCGTATTGAAATTCCTCGAAACTTTAATGATATTGAACTGGGTATAGGATGCTCGTTAGATAGTGGTGTTGTGCTACTTAGCAGCGGTGAAGAGACTATTCAACCTAAAATTTGCATTGGTGAAAGCACCTATATTAATCGCAACACCTTTATAGACGCCTCTATATCCATCAAAATTGGTCGGCAATGTGGCATAGGTCCTGGTTGCTACATCACCGATCATGATCATGGTATGCAAGCTAACCTACCTCCCCTCAACCAACCCCTGATTGTCAACCCAACTTACATTTTTGATCGGGCCTGGCTTGGTGCTAACGTAACTGTACTCAAAGGCGTTACTATCGGCAAAGACTCAGTCATTGGGGCCGGTAGCGTAGTGACTAAAGATATTCCAGCCGGAGCGATTGCTGTGGGTGTACCGGCCAAAGTAATTAAGTTTAAGCCTGGTTTTGCTCCTCTTACACCCGTTAATTAATCCCTATGACACCTTCTCCTGTCACTGTTGTTATTCCAACCTTTAACCGCCCCGACCAGTTGCTGGTCACGTTAGCAAAAATCTATGAGTGTGTTCCTGCGCCTAGCGAAGTCATTGTTCACATTGATGCCAATGACCATGTTACACAAGCAGCACTAGACAACAGTTTGTTTAAAGCTGTCAAGATTATTCAAAGTGATTCTCAGATGGGACCAGGAGGTGGCAGAAATCGAGCTATTGACGCTGCCAGTCATGAGTTGATTGCTAGCTTTGACGATGACTCTTACCCGCTTGACCAAGACTATTTCCTTAGATTAATCGAACTATTCGAGATGTTTCCGAAGGCAGCTGTTATTGGGGCAAATATCTTTCACATCGGA
Source organism: Leptothoe sp. LEGE 181152 (assembly GCF_032906605.1). NCBI lineage: Bacteria > Bacillati > Cyanobacteriota > Cyanophyceae > Nodosilineales > Cymatolegaceae > Leptothoe > Leptothoe sp. LEGE 181152. The sequence goes on along the minus strand of NZ_JASATU010000045.1, from coordinate 10,855 downwards.
GAACCAGTCACACCTGATGATTTGGTGGCGCGATGGGTACCCGATTTTATCGGCTGTGGCTGTGCCTATCGAAAAAGTGTATTTCAGCAAACCAATGGCTACGTTCCTCTGGAAGTTGCCTACGGTATGGAAGAGGTCGATTTGATCTTACAACTACGTGACTCAAATTGGAAAGTTCTGAATAGCTCCTGGCTGCGAGTGTTTCATAATACCCAGCTAACCCACCATAGCCGCCCTAAAGTAACAGCCGCCAGCATCGCGAACTTAGCCTTATTGGCCTATCTTCGATATCCAGTATCGTTCTGGTGGTTAGGCATAGCCCAGTGCCTTAATCGTATCCTCTGGTTGGTTAAGAATGGTCGATTACAAGGCATTCTTCAGGGAATTACATCAATACCCCGATTAATTTATCAGCATCGTCAACAAAGACAACCTATTTCTGCTCAAACGCTCCAATCGCATTTACAGTTACATCGCTCTCAGTCCCAGACCATTGAGATCAAAGAGAAATTGACTTATCTTGCTACGCAATGACCTCCTGGATAGTTTGCCAACTTGGTGCTCGCGAACACTATGCAATTCCTCGTGCTTTGCATCAGACAGGGCAACTGCATAGTTTAGTAACCGATGCCTGGGTCACTCCCCAGTCATGGCCAAATCATTTACCGGGGTTAAAGTCACTTTGCGATCGCTATCATACCGATTTAGCTGACGCACAAATAGCTAACTACACCACGGGGCTATTAAAGTTTGAAATAACCCATCGTCTGCAAAAAACTGCTTCTTGGGATCGAATGCTCGCTCGGAACCAATGGTTTCAAAAACAGACAATTAAAACCCTGAAGAGCTTTCAAGAACGAATAGAAGCAAACCATCGTCCAGTTTTGTTTACCTATAGCTATGCAGGCTTAGAGTTGCTCAGATTTGCTAAGCAAGCTGGCTGGCGTACTGTTTTAGGACAGATTGATCCAGGCATTGTCGAAGAACAAATCGTCATAACAGAATGCAAAAAACACTCTGACATCGCCCCTGATTGGGAAGCAGTACCTTCTGTTTATTGGCAAAACTGGCAAGAAGAATGCAAACTCGCCGATCATATTGTAGTTAACTCTAACTGGTCAAAGTCTCTGTTAGAACAGGTAAATGTTCCCACTAATAAAATTGAAATCGTACCCCTCGTTTATCAGCCACCGATAGAGGCTACTAAGTTTGTTCGAACTTACCCCGCAGAATTTTCTGCTGAACGTCCGCTACGAGTTTTGTTTTTAGGACTTATTACTCTTCGCAAAGGTATTGCTGCCTGCTTAGAAGCCATCCATCAGCTCAAGGGACACCCGGTTGAATTTTGGATGGTTGGCTCACAGCAAATTGAAATTCCTGCTGAGCTAAAAGATCATCCTCAAGTTCACTGGACTGGTCCTGTACCCCGTAGTCAAACAGCCCAGTACTACCAGCAGGCAGATGTCTTTTTATTTCCTACGTTATCTGATGGTTTTGGGTTAACCCAGTTGGAAGCCCAAGCCTGGAAGCTACCCATCATTGCCTCCCAGCACTGTGGGGAAGTGGTAGAAGATAGGCAAAACGGCTTAATACTATCCAAAATATCCTCGCAGGCAATAGCTGATACGATAACTTATTGCTATCAAAACCCTGAAAAACTTGCAGACTTTTCAAGTCGAGCAGTTTCTCTCGATAACTTTCGACTCGAAAATTTATCTAAACACTTCAATCGTCTTGTTAGTTCCGTCACAAGCTTCTAGGATTATAGTTTGAATGCAAACACTAAATAGTAATACTTTTATTATCTTTCTACATATTCAAAAAACGGGTGGTATTACTTTACAAAGATTACTTCGTCGTAAACTTGGTATCTCGCTTAAAACACGAGCGATTAGATTATTTGCAGAGAGACATTCAGCAGCTACTGTTGAGCAACAGCTCCAACGAAAAAAGCTACAAGATCGATATGTTGTCGGACACTTTTGCTATGGCATCCATCAATACTTGCCGCAGCCGTTCACATATATGACGTTTCTTCGTGAACCAGTGGCTCGAATTATCTCTCTCTACGATTACTCAAGGACAAATCCAACTGCTTACTACCACCAGCACGCCTTAAATAAATCTCTGGAAGAGTTTGCATTGCAAACCCAGCTAATGGAATTAGATAACGGTCAAGTGCGTTTTTTAGCAGGTGGCTCAAACGACTATTTTATTAATCGTACCCCTATTGGCAAATGTGATAGTACACTGCTTGAAACTGCTAAAAGAAACATAGAAACTCATTTTTCTTTTGTGGGCATCACAGAATACTTTGATCAGTCAATTTTGCTGTTGCAGCAAATGATGGGATGGAATAGCTGTCTATATCTGCGTCGAAATTCTAGCCATATCAAAGCCAAAGCCATTGTTTCAGATCAGCTTAAACATCAAATAGCTGAGCGTAATTGGTTAGATGTACAGCTTTACGAATATGCTGAAAATCTGTTGTTGCAAAAGCTAAAAAGTAGCCACTTAGATAACCCAGCAACGCTTGAAAATTTCAAACAAGCAAACGCCAAATTTAATGCGCGATTAGGAGCCGGATATAGTATCTATAGCCAGGCTAAGGCATTAATTCGCGGACGGATGGGACGTCCTTCCTAAGACTCAATCAAGTACAGGCTAACACTATGAAGATTCTGTTCTTAGCGTCATACTTTCCTAAGCCTGATAATACGGTCATGGGAACCTGGGCACTCAGTCAGGCACAGGCATTGGTGCGACAAGGTGTTGACTTGCAAGTAGTGTCTTTCACATCTGCATTGCCCAAATGGATAGCATACTCACCAGGTGCGAAAGCCTATGCCCACTGCCCAGCCGACTATGTTTGGCCGGGGTCAGTTAGCGTGCAGTATCCACGCTGGTTATATTATCCAATTGCCCCCTTTAAGCAACGAGCCTATATCAATCCACACCCATTTTTACAGATGGCTTGGTGGTCTGCTCGAAAACGCCTTACTGAAATTATTAGAGGTTATCAACCAGATATCCTCTTTTGTCACCATAGCCTGCCTAACGGTTGGATTGCTGCACAACTACCCGACCGCCCTCCTTTATTTGTGCTAGATCACGATTATGACGAGATTACAGACTGTTATCAGTATCCCCGTCGAAAAAAGGCGATGCAACAGATGGTCAAACGAGTTGAGCAGCTGTTAGCGGTATCCACTCGTTTGGAAAAAGATATGCAACAGCTTTTTCCAACAGCACCTACAGCAACATTGCACAATGGCATTGCCCTACCACCATCAAGCCTAAAGGATCGTCCTCGACCACCTCAGCTTAAACAGCGTAGGATTATTTTAACCTGCGCACTATTTGCCGAGCGTAAAGGGATTCCCCTACTCATCAAAGCATTTCACAGGATCTCCACTAAACATCCCAATGCAATTTTACGGATTATTGGAGCAGGCCCTGAAGAAGAAAAGATCAAGCAAACGATCAATCAACTGAGCGTGCACGAGCAGGTTCAACTTCTAGGTAAAGTCCCCCATAAGGATGTTTTACAAGAAATGGCCTGGTCAGACTGCTTTGCCTTAGTAGGATGGGATGAGCCCTTTGCAACTGTTTATCTAGAAGCAATGGCAGCAGGCAAACCCATTCTTTGCTGTAGCGACGGTGGTATTAATGATGTGATAGAGGATAGTGTTCATGGTTATACAGTACCCCCTAAAAATATTGATGCTACAGCTGAGGCTCTAGATCGGCTGCTGAGCAATGATACTAAGCGTGTTGACATGGGCAACCGCGCTCGTCAGCTGATTGAGCATCATCTAACGTGGGATGCAAAAGCAGCCGAACTCATTCAGCGATTTGAAACGTCTATTTCCACTAAAAAGCAACGATCGATAGCGTCTCAGTCCGCTTAACCTTATGCAATCCTCGACCCCTTGGCAGCTAGCTACTAACAACGATGCGGATGCTAAGTCCTACTACCCCCCAGCTCCCTCTGTTGGGGGGACTGCCTGCTTTTTAGCCAGTATTGGTATGGCGTATACTCTCTACTCAGCCGAGCAATCAGTAACAGCTATGGCGAGTGCGGCGGCTACTAGCGTTGGCATTGGATTTTTAGCCAGTGTTTTCTTTGATAGCCGTAAGGGCTTGCGTAATTTATTTCGCACTGACTTACTGTGCCTATTAGCTATCTATGCACTCACATTAGCAGAATTCTTATTTCCTCAAGAGGGATTTCTTGAAAAGGCAACATCAGAGCAAACAGCACTAGCACTTAATATTGTGTTAGTTGGTATGGCCGCATTATCCATAGGACGTCATTTAGTTGAGCCGAAACCAGTATCTTCTCCCTGGTTAGCGTTAGATGAGGTGTCTAACAAAACACTATTTCAAATCTTTCTATTTGTGGCTTTAGTTGGCTACTTACACAAGCTGATGTCTGTTCAGTTTAATCTATTTGAAATGGTCAATGCCATGATGGGTGCTCGCTTTTCTCAACCGTGGACACGGGCTAGATTAGGCGGTTTGAGCAGCCTGTTGATAGAGCTGTCGTTGATGGCATATGTTGTTCCCCCTCTAGCGGCTGTTGTTTGGAATCGGCGACGCTCTTTTTCTGGAGTTCAAATTTTCACAGTGATTGTGATTTTTGCTTTTACTTTATTTCAAGGCTTTGCCAGTGGGACACGAAATATTTTTATTACCTATGTTGCCACCTTTATGATGGCTTACATATTGACCTTACAAAAGAACACTTTTAGAAATACGGTCATTCCTATCTTATTAGCAGGCTTTATTTGTACATATGGTTCATATCATATGCTTGAGTTTAGGAATATTGGTCTCCGTAACTATGTCGAAAATAGAGTTTATGCTAGCGAAGAAACCCGCAACACTTTCGCCGTAGATTATAACTTAGCATCTATTGGGTGGGTTGCTGAAGCAATGCCACAAACCTATCCTTTTTTAGGCCCAGAAGTGCTTGTTTGGTCTTTAGTACGCCCTATCCCTAGAGCGCTCTGGCCAGGAAAACCAGAAGGTCTCACTGTGAGCATTGAAGAGATTGCAGGAGCTGATGGTTGGACGGTAGCTGCAACCTATTTAGGAGAAAGTTATATGATGGCAGGCATGTTTGGTGTCGTAGCCATGTCGTTATTTTTCGGGGCATTAGCTGCTTGGTGGAATCGTATGGCGATGCGGCAACAGTCAGACTATGCGCTGGTTGTTTATGCCCTCGGTTTCTTCGCAGCTGGCATCACAATGCGTAGTATGTTTTGGTTAACAACAACTATTTTGCCCGTGCTTGCGCTCATTGCCTTAAGAAAATTTGGTCCGCTGAAATAGACATTAATAGGTATTAAATTTATATGCATCTTACTATTATTTTTAATCACATAGGTAACTACCACCTTGCTCGGCTAAGAGCCGCTAGCCATGTTTGTCAAACGAATGGTTGGCAACTAACCGCGATTCAAGCAACCGATCAAACCAAAGAACATCCATGGGGTGACTTGCTGAATGTTGAAGGATTTTCACTACAAACTTTGCTGCCAGCGTCTAAAGCTCCTCATAACGTTCACCCTGATTCGCCAGAGGCCGTTGCAGCTTTGATGCCTTGTTTAGATAGTATTAAACCTGATGTACTTGTAATTCCGGGTTGGGGATTTCCCGTATCACGGGCAGCTCTAAGCTGGTGTCGACGCCATCAGGTGCCTACTATTTTGATGAGTGAAAGCAAATGGGATGATGAAAAGCGAACATGGTGGAAAGAGCGGCTAAAGTCTTGGCTCTATGTTCGAAAGTATGACGCTGCCTTGGTTGGAGGCCCTGCCCACAAAGATTATCTAGTCCAGTTAGGGGTTTCTTGCGATCGCATCTTCTTCGGCTACGATGTTGTTGACAATGATTACTTTATACAGCAAGCTGCTATTGCTCGGCAAAACTTAGAAACAACTCGACAGCAGCAGCCGCAAATTCCAAATAAGCCTTATTTTTTGGCTGTTACCAGACTAATACCCCGTAAAAATATGGTCCGTTTGATAGAAGCCTTTGCTGTCTATTGCGACAAAGTTGGCATAGACCAAGCATGGCCTTTGATCATCTGTGGTAGTGGAGAAGAGAAGCCCCTAATTCAGCAGCTGATTGCAGAGCAAAAGTTGGAGCATGTGATTCATCTTCCCGGATTCCTGACGTACCAACAAATTGGTAGCTGGTACGGATTGGCTGGTGCCTTCGTACATCCAGCCTTGATTGAACAATGGGGCCTAGTTGTCAATGAAGCCTGTGCAGCAGGTTTACCCATTCTTTGTAGCAATACTGTTGGGGCTTGTCACAGCCTTGTTAAAGATGGTGAAAATGGATTTACATTTGACCCACACCAAACTTCGGACATTACCCAAACCCTATTAAACATGCATTCTATGGATGAGGGTGACCGTATCAAAATGGGACAAGCCAGTCAAAGAATTATTTCTCAGCACAGTCCTGAACGTTTCGGCGAGGGGCTATTAAATGCCGTCAATACTGCTTTAGCCGTACGAACAAGAAGTTAATCAGTCAAACTGAAAGAGTATGAAAATCTTGATGGCAATTCCCTACCTGGCCACTGTCTACGGTGGACCCTCTAAAGTTGTACAAGAACTGGCTCAAAGTTTAGGTCGTAAGAGCGTTAGTGTCGACTTGATCACAACAAATGCCAATGGTAACCAAAAACTGAGTGTGCCCCTTGGAGATTGGATAGACAAAGAAGACTACAGAGTCAGATACTTTGACTGTGTTCATCACAATGATGCCATTCTCAGTTTCTCTTTAGGAAGTTGGTTGGCAAAACATGCATCAGACTATGACGTTGTTCATACTAACAATATGTTTGCACCGACAATGTCAATAGTCCGATGGATTTGTCAAAGAAAACGGGTTCCCTACATCACTACACCACACGGTATGCTTGAACCCTGGGCACTCTCCTATAAAGGATCAAAGAAAAAAATCTATTACAAATACTTTGAAGTACCAACCCTCAAAGCAGCCAGTGCAATTCATACCCTTAACTCCTTAGAAGCAAACAATGTAAACATCCTAGGCTTTTCGCAGACAGACATTATCCCTAACGGACTCCATCGTGAAGAATTTGAGACTTTGCCGGATTCAAACATTTTTTATCAGCGCTTTCCTGCCATCAAAGGAAAAAAAATTATCCTTTTTTTGGGACGCATTGATCCCAAAAAAGGTCTAGATCTTCTAGCCCCAGCTTTTGCTAAAGCTCATCAACAGTTTCCTGATACCCATTTAGTTTTAGCAGGGCCTGACAGTATTGATTTTTTGCCAACAGCCCGCAACTACTTTTCCCAAGCTGGCTGTCTTGAATCTGTGACCTTCACGGGTATGTTGACGGGTGCCTTTAAACGCTCAGCATTAGCTGCTGCTAGCGTTTATGTCGCCCCTTCCTATTCCGAAGGATTTAGCATGTCTGTGCTCGAAGGCATGGCTGCTGGGCTTCCATGTATTATTACAAAGGGGTGTAACTTCCCCGAGGCAGCCACTGCGCAAGCAGCTCATGTAGTCGATACGAAGACAGATGCAATCTATGCTGCGCTGCATCAAGTCTTAAGCCACCAACGGCACGCAAAAGCTATGGGACAACAAGCGCGAGAGTTTGTGCTACAAAACTACACCTGGGACCGTGCTGCCGAGAAACTAATACAACTCTATCAAAACATTAGTCTGCCATCTTTAGTTTCAGGAACTCGTCCCCCATCTCCAGTCCTTTAAACAGCCTGTAACAATACCAACTACTTGTTTAGTAAAGCGTGATTGTTGGCTGAACTGGTCGATAAAGCTTTGATCAACACTTCAATAAAATTTCAAAGAGATTGTCATATTTTTAACGTGACAGTAGGAAAAACTGGTCAAGCACCTGTGCAATATAAACATGTACACCGAAAAATTACATCACCCCAAAATGCTAATGACCGCTTCCTCTGATCAAACAGAAAATTGGGTTCAGGAACTTCTTGCTTATATTACACCAACTGCAGATCCCTACAGTTGGAATGATGGTGTTTTATCCTTCCCAATTAAAAACAGTTCGCCCGCGCTTAAGGCTAATAGCTATTACTTTGGCCACCCTGAATGGGCTAGGGACTATCTCGACGTTGTCCATAGGGATCAATACTTTCAAGATCGCTGGTATGCAATGACCGGTAGCTGGACAGATAAAGTTGTCGTTGATATTGGTTGTGGGCCTGGCAATGTCTACGCAGAACTCAAAAACAAAATGGGTACACCAAAGCGCTTGATTGGAGTTGATGTTTCCCATGGTGGCTTGAAAATGGCTGAGGAGTTTGGCTACCGGCCTGTTCTAGCTGACGCCCAAGCCTTGCCTTTTATATCTGAGTTTGCAGATATTGTGACGATCAATGCCTCTTTACACCATTGTGACGACATGGAACAGGTACTCAAAGAAGCAGCCCGCATTGTTAAACCTGGAGGTTTGCTGATTACCGATCACGATTTGCAGTTAAGCATGTGGGGAGATAACATTATTGCTCGGCTAATTTGGAATGGACGTTTACCAATTTATCGCTTGTTACGCCGGGGTGGCCATTCCACTAACGATGAGCAACATTGGAGTCAAGCAACTGAGGCCCACCATAAACCAGGTGACGGTGTTACCCCAGCATTTTTCCACAAGACCCTAGAGCCGTTAGGTTTCTCAGTCAGGCTGTTCCCCCATAATCGCACAGCAGGCGCAGAGGTATTGCAAGGTGAGTATGGCCGTTCCGCATGGAATATTCGCTGGGCACAGCGATTGAGCGGCGTTAATCCTGACTCGGCTGAGGGAGCATTGGTAATGATGTGTGTTGCTCAGCGAACCCAATAAAGGGACAGAAGTACCGTTTTCTTTTCAACTTAAGCTTAGCTGCCCCTATCTCGATTATCAGGCAACGGATACCGTTACTAATTTCACAACCCTAATCGCGCAGTTTAAGCAGCACAATATTCGACATCTGTATGTGGTGACCTCAGACTTTCATATGCCTCGCGCCAAAGTCATCGGCTCGATTGTCTTAGTCCAAAGCAGTATGACCTTTACGCCTGTAATCATGCCAACCAACGAGCGTGCAGAATCCTGGCTGCGGATTGCCCGGGACGGTGGTCGCTCGATACTGTGGACAATGACTGGGCAAACGGGTGAATATATAGGCCGAAAACTAGAAGCAAAACTATCTCAAATATCAGCAAATCCATTCAATAACTAAGTAGGTCAGTTCAATCTTTTGTCAAATCTCAAATGGGTGTCATTGAAGGGGACATCGAGAGCTGATAGCTAATTGGGACTGCCCACCTAGTTTGATCAACCTGCTTATACCTACTTATTCATGAATTTGAAAAGTATGAAATTGTCTGGCAACGCCCTAAAGCAGACCGTTTTTGCAGGCATGGTGGGTATTCTGCTAATTTGGCTGGGCAGTATCGCAATAAAGTTTGAAATGGCAGCACACCAGGCTCCTGAACCGGAGGCGATCTTGGTCCTGGGCGGAGGAGCTGGACGAGAAGAGAGGGCCGCTGAACTGGCAAAAAACAATTCGGAATTATCTGTTTGGATATCCAGTGGAAAACGCCTACCTGAAGCAGCGTATGCCGTTTTTCAAGCAAAAGGTATTAGGCGTGAGCGGGTATATCTCGATTACCAAGCAACAGATACCGTCACCAACTTTACAACCCTGGCTCCTCAGTTTAAGGAAAACAATATCCAACACATCTATGTAGTGACCTCAGACTTTCATATGCCTCGTGCCAAAGTCATTGGCACGATTGTTTTGGGGCATAGTGGTATGACGTTCACACCTGTTTCTGTTCCAACCAGTCAGCCTGCAGAATCCTGGTTCCGAATTGTCCGAGATGGTAGTCGCTCGTTTTTATGGACGGTTAGTGGGCAAACGGGTGAGCATGTCGGCCGAAAACTACAGGCAAAACTGTCTCAGATGAAAACAGATCGTTCCGACAACTGATTGTATCAACCTGTTTATACTCACCCGTATATGAAGCGTATTAGAAAATACTGGCTTTTTGGGATCATGGCTTTGCTAACGGTCTGGCTCAGTGTGATTCCGATCAGGATTGCGATCGCAACGAGCCAAACTCCTGTTCCTCAGGCAATGTTCATCTTAGGTGGAGATCCTAAAAGAGAACTAGCGGCTGCCCAAATAGCGGCTTATTATCCTGACATAAAGATCTGGATCTCTTCAGGGGAACTACCCACACAAACCCAGGCAATGTTTCAGACAGTTGGTGTCACAGCAGATCGGCTTAATCTTGACTACAAAGCCTCAGATACGGTGACGAACTTCACAACATTGGTGTCGGACCTGAAGATACAAGATATTCAACATGTGTATTTGATCACGTCAGATTTTCATATGTCCAGGGCTAAGGCCATTGGAACGATTGTTTTTGGAAGCCAGGGAATTGTATTTACACCGATTGCGATCTCCAGTAATCGTCCGGCAGAACCCACATATAAAATGGTAAGAGACATTGGCAGATCGCTACTATGGTTAGCCATTGGATGTACAGGAAGGAGTCTTAGACCATTGGAAGAATCATTGCAATTGGATAGTTAAACGAGCATAGGATTACATGTAGTTTATTGAATAGGCTGTTGTATTAAAACTCCTTGAACTAAGTATCTACAACCTTGTGATATATTTCTCGCCAGCTAATATAAATCTATAGCAAGACTACGTTGAGAGAGGTCACCTCGGTCATAGGCCTTGACAATCTTCTGACGTAAGTCCAATGAGTACGGCTTAGGCATCAGTTCTAATCATCTTAGGTACACTTAATTTATGATGACTAG
>NZ_JASATU010000044.1:0-52710 GCF_032906605.1 Leptothoe sp. LEGE 181152 | reverse complement strand
ACCGTGCCAACCTAGGTATGGAAGTAATGCACGAGCGTAATGCTCACAACTTCCCTCTAGACTTGGCGGCTGGTGAAGCGGCTCCTGTTGCTATGGTTGCTCCTTCCATCAACGCGTAGTCGTCGTGGTTTTGTAACCTAGTCTAGTCAAAAGGGCCTCTATCTTCGGATGGGGGCCTTTGATTTTTTAAGGGGATAGATACGCAATTCTTGTTTTGTTTGAGACTGACAACTTGGCAAGCCTATTTCATTAGGCTATAAGTGATTGCTGAAACGTTAGCTGGAAACAGACAGCTATGGTCAAAGCAAAGTGCTGTTGGCGTCGCTTCTCATTTGGAGATATGCATTCATCGATGTTCGATAAGTAGATATGCTTGTTACTAAAAAAGGGAGGTTACTAAACCTCCCTTTATGGCTAATGTTTAATCAGTGCTGGTCAAAGCGTTTAGATTGAAAATACATCAAGAGACGCTCTGTAAATTCACTAAGCTTTTGTCTTTAGCTTAATAAGCAAGAGTTTCTAAGGTCTCTCGCAGATATCGTCTTACCAATTGCTCTAGTGGAGTTTTATCCAAGGTGTCAGCTGGTAGTTCGGACTTCCATCTCTGGAACCCGGTACTACTACATATAGCTCGCTGCAAGCTTAACCATACATTCGTATCTTCAGAGCTAAATAGAGTGGAGGATATACTAGCCATAGGTTTCCTGTGTAAGCTGATTTGATAGGATATTTCAGCATCTTCTACTCATACGATAACGCAGGACCAATGGACGTGTTGTGCCTATAATCACGGTTTATATCGACTTGTTGCTAGTCGATACAAGAAATGGAGACAATCTGGTAGTATCATCGGTTTTTCTTGTATCGACTAGCTTTATACAGCGGATTGCTGACGATAAGTCCTATTGAGAACGCCCGGCTAGGGTCCGTCGCTTCGTGACCATCTTGAAGGCCTCAATGCGATCTCCTTCTTGCCAGTTACTGAACTTATCAACACCGATACCACACTCAAAGCCAGAGGCAACTTCTTTCACGTCATCCCGCATACGCTTGAGTGAATCTAGATTACCTTCATATACCTGAGTGCCATTACGCATGACTCGAATCTTACAATTTCGAGTTACCTTACCGGATAGAACATAGCAGCCTGCAACAGCCCCTTTACGTACTGGGAAGACAGCACGGACTTCGACTTCACCCAGATCTTCTGCCACCAGTTCAGGCTCAAGCAGACCTTCCATAGCGCCTTCAATATCTTCTAGGAGCTTATAGATAATGTCGTAGTCTCGAATATCAACACCTAGACGGTCAGAAGCTTGCTGTGCTCCCGGCGCTAGAGTTGTGTTGAAGCCAATGATGACTGCGCCACTGGCCGCAGCTAGGTCAACATCAGTTTCACTAATCTCCCCTGGAGCAGCCATCAGCACACGAATTTGAACTTCGTCCTGGGGCAGCTGTTGTAGAGATGCCAGAATTGCTTCAACAGAACCTTGAACGTCTGCTTTCAGCAAGATGTTGAGTTCCTTCAGTTCGCCTTCCTGAGCTTGGGCAGACAGGGTATTGAGGGTTACCCGTCGAGATGCCATCGCTTGCTGCAACCTAGACTGACGCTGATCGATTGCTCGGCTATCAGCTATAGCACGAGCTTCTTTTTCAGACTTGAAGACTTCAAACTCATCACCTGCTTGAGGTACGTCATTGAGACCTAGAACCTCAACGGCAAAGGATGGTGAAGCTGCCTCAACACGGTTTAAGCGATCGTCTAACATTGCCCTCACCTTACCGAAGACAGAGCCGACGACCATTGAATCGCCAATCTTCAGAGTGCCATTTTGTACAAGTAAGGTAGCCACAGGGCCTCGTGCTTTATCCAGGTTGGCCTCAATAACGGTTCCCTTTGCTAATCTGTCAGGATTAGCGTGTAGATCCTCAACTTCAGCCTGTAGCAATAGCATTTCTAGCAACAGATCAAGGTTCTCACCAGTTATGGCACTCACAGGCACCATGATGCTATCGCCACCCCATTCCTCAGGAACCAGACCTTGCTCCATAAGTTCTTGCTTGACGCGATCAGGGTTAGCTGTTTCTTTATCAACCTTGTTTATAGCAGTAACAATGGGTACCTGAGCTGCTTTGGCGTGGCTAATTGCCTCAATCGTCTGAGGACGCACACCATCATCTGCCGCAACCACTAACACTGCAATGTCAGTAACACGAGTACCTCGAGCACGCATTGCTGTAAATGCTTCGTGGCCAGGGGTATCTAGGAAGACAACCTGGCGATTGTCGCCCTCATGTTCGACATCAACGTGGTAGGCACCAATGTGCTGGGTGATACCCCCGGCTTCCCCACTGGCAACTTTAGCTTCACGGATAGCATCCAGAAGCGAGGTTTTACCATGGTCAACGTGACCCATGATGGTGACCACTGGTGGACGCTGCTTCAGATTTTCGAGGTCGCCCTCATCAATCATTTCGGTGGTTTTCTTTGCTTCAGACTCGGCTTCAGCAGTTTCTACCTGGATATCAAAGGCTTCAGCTACCATCCTGGCCGTGGGAATGTCCAAGGTTTGATTGATATTAGTAGCGATGCCTTTAAAGAACAAGAACTTAATAACTTCAGTTTCAGGTTCTTTAATCTCTTGAGCTAATTCGTGTACGGTCAGACCGTTGGTTAGAATTATTAGTTCGGGCTTGTCTTCGACGACTTCGACTTTGCGATCGCGCCGATTATTGCGTGATGAACCACCCCGAGTTGGCATAGAACGGCTTTTCACAGCAGCTGGCTTGGCCTGACTCTGATGAGACTTAGGCTTAGGTGGCCGCATCAACGAAATACTGATTGGCGTTGCTGAAGAATCACCAGACAGACCTGCCTCTAGTTCTTCAATGTCATCATCATCATCTAAACGTTGAGCACGTCGCTTCTTCGTTGCGTTCTTGCTAGCGCGCTGCCGCATTTCCTCTTCTTCACTCTCACCACGAGGCTTCCCTCGTTTGGGTGGACGTGCTGGAGCTGAAGGTCGGCGTACGTCAGGACGTCGAGGTGCGCCAACTAAAACGGGGCCACCACTGCTGGTATCGTCTGTATCTGTATCTGTAGCACCTGTCTCATCAGCCGTTGGACTAGACGGTTTTGGTCGGCGAACCTCAATAACTGGTTTTGGTTTTAAGCTTGGTTTCGCCTTAAGTGCAGCTGGCTTATCCTGAGCCTCGACCGATCTACCGACCTCAGTCACCGGGATCTTGGCATCTGGATCATCACTTCGCCTCGCTACTTTAGGACGTGGTGCTTGGGTACGAGATGGAGGAGAGACTAGCTTAGGTTGAACAATCTGTGGTTTGGATACCGGTACAGCCTGGTCGGATGGCTCACTGGACGTAGCCCCAGAAGAACTGGCACCATTTGTATTCCCAGTAGGACGAGGTACTGGCTTCTGAGGAGGACGCACAGATGGCTTGTTTGGTCGTCCAGGGCGATTTGGTGGCTGTCGTAAGTCATCCGAGGATGGCGACTTGGCTGGAGAAGCATCTTTGGGAGCCTGAGGAGGAGATACTTTTTTCTCAGGAGAGTTAGGTTCTGATGACTGATGACGCCTAACTTCTAAAATTTGCTGTTTTCGAACGGGACGATTTGGGGCTTTAGGCTTGGTCAGGTTCGGTTTTTGCTTTGGTTTCGGAGGCGGCTTTTGTAATGAGCGCTTTGGCGCTCCTGATGCAGCTGCACGAATCCGTTCCGCATCCGATTCAGTAATAGTGCTGCTATGGCTCTTTACTGCTATGCTCAAACGTTCACAGATGGCCAGAATATCTTTATTGTCTAAATCCAACTCCCGAGATAACTCATATATCCTGACTTTGCCATTGTTCATCCAAATATTCCTCGCAAATTTTCAAAGAAAGGTGTCACATAGACTTACTGCCCTTATCGAAACGACATGACATTTTACCCTTGGGCACTATGGGCAATATCTTATTCTATCGACTCTTAGCACTAATGTGGCCATTGTGGGTACTGATGAAAATGGATGTATCCCCATCCCCGCTCAATAATATTCTGACAGTATCAGGAATTCCCGACCAAAAATTAGCACAGGTCTTAAATTCTACCTTAGCATCAGCCCTAAAAAGTATTCGCAGCCAGGCAAAAGCTCAAAAGCTTTAACTGAACTACTTAGGTCATTTGCATGTAAGCCTTTGTGGACATTTCAGAAGCTGTTAATGATCAAGCTTGAATCTGTTATCGGGGTGATGCCAGTTTTTGCTTAATGAGTTGGTGCAAGTGTTGATAAATTTCCTCTGGCACAGGTGCCTTAAGGGAACGACCAAGCCGATTTTTCTTGTGTGCTGAGTTTAAGCAATCTATCTGAGGACATAAATAGGCGGAACGTCCCATGCCATAGTTCAGCTGGATTGTGCCTGTTGGATAAGTGCGAACGACCCTCAGGAATTGATCTCGATGGGCTGCCTTACGGCAGCTCACACAGCGTCGATAATTCGGTCGCATCAAACTAACTTATTCCTCCTCATAAGCGGGTCCCTCATTTTCCCCCTCATAGGCAGGTCCCTCATTCTCAAGGACTTCAGGCTCTTCTACAGCCGCTGCTTCTGCGGCAGCTTGTTGAGCGGCCGCCGCTGCTAGATTTGCTGCTTTAATGGCTTCCATTTGTGCCGCTAAGGCCGCCGCTGCTTCTTCCTCTTGCTTACGTTTAGCTTCCAGTTGAGCCCGTACCTTCTCATCTTCGGCCTCATAGTCGTACTTAGCTGAGTCCTTGATGTCAATTTTCCATCCGGTTAAACGTGCTGCTAGCCTTACATTTTGACCTTCTTTCCCAATGGCTAAACTAAGCTGATCTTCAGGGACCAACACATGGGCTTGACGATCTTCTGGATTCATCAATCGCACCTCGTCAACCCGTGCAGGGCTGAGGGCGTTGGCAATATAGGTGGCTGGGTCTGGGGACCAGCGAATAACGTCTATCTTTTCACCTCGCAGTTCATTGACAACAACCTGAATGCGAGAACCACGAGCACCAATGCAGGCACCTACGGGATCAACATCCCGTTCTAGGGTATCAACAGCAATTTTGGTTCTAGGGCCTACTGAACGAGATGGGGGATTAGCCTCACGGGCCACGGCAACGATGCGGACTACTTCGTCCTCAATTTCAGGTACCTCATTGGAAAATAGCTCAACAACAAGGCTGGCATCTGCACGGGACACTAGTAATTGTGGCCCACGGTGAGATCCTTCTGAGACTTTTTTCAGTGCTACACGGAATGTGGCATTGGCTCGATAGTTATCATTGGGTAATTGATCCCGTTTGAGTAACTCTGCTTCTACGTCTGGTTGGCCAACGCCGCTGCTAACGGCCATAATCACGGACTGACGCTCAAATCGCAGTACGCGTGCTTGGAGGATGGTACCTTCCAAGTCCTGAAATTCTTCCTGGATTAACCGCCGCTGCTGATCACGTAGTTTTTGAGCCAGCACTTGTTTGGTCTGAATCGCGGCCATGCGGCCAAAGTCGCGTTGCTCTGGCGTAACATCAAGCACCACCTCGTCTCCTATCTGAGCCTCGGGGGCAACTTCGACTACTTCTGCTAAAGAAATTTGATGGTCAGGGTTTTCAACAGCCTCGACAATTGTTTTGCTCGATAAGACCCTAAAGCCTTCTTCCTCTGGATCTAACTCCACAGCAAAGTTGTCAAAATAGTCTTCATCAAATTGAGCGCTATCCATGCGGCGAGTACGACGATAGCGCTCATAACCTTTGAGTAAAGCTTCTCTGAGGGCCTGTTCTACAGCGGAACGAGGTAAGTTACGCTCTCGACTGATGCCTTCAATCATTTCTTGTAGGCTGGGCAGACTGACCATTGACATGGGCTTTCTCCTCCTTAAATAACTAGACTTCGATGCGAATAGATGTGAATAAAAGTAAGAATGATGCTGGTTTAGCCCTGATATCCTGGCGCGTTACGCTGAGGTGATAGGCGTTTTGTAGCGATGAAGTGGTGCAATGAGCGGCTATGCTTCAACTTGATTGCTCAGTTGTACTGCTTCTACTAACTCATTGGGTATGGCAACGCGACGACCTCGTTGACTAATAGCTAGTTTGCTTTCCGTTCGTTCTAGTAGTGTACCTATCCATACTTTTTTGCCTTTGTGAGGTGTATGGAGAGTGATTTCAATGGCAAACCCCTTGAAAACGATAAAATCGCGGTCAGTTTGCAGCTGATCAGAAACGCCAGGACTGGAAACTTCTAGAACATACGCATCAGGTAGTGTATTAGAGGTTTCTAATGCTTCACCTAAGGCGATACTCATTTTTTCACAGTCGTTTAGGCTAGTGTCGTCCTGGGTGAGGTTACGGACGTCAACCCGTAAAACCGGTGGGTTA
Source organism: Leptothoe sp. LEGE 181152 (assembly GCF_032906605.1). Lineage (NCBI taxonomy): Bacteria > Bacillati > Cyanobacteriota > Cyanophyceae > Nodosilineales > Cymatolegaceae > Leptothoe > Leptothoe sp. LEGE 181152. The sequence continues at coordinate 46,309 of NZ_JASATU010000044.1, read as the reverse complement.
TGGTTGGTTTGAAAAACCGCGCCCACTACCTCTAATCCCAAGTCAGTGGCAATGGGGGCAGCTATTTCAAGTACCTGTGGAATAACAGGGTGAGCCATGGACACGTAGTAAATTAAACAAAATAAAAAGTGGGCCTTGAGGTCCCACTTCTTAACACAATCATTTTTGAACTGGGGCAGTAAATAACCAGTTATTAACTGATCCAAGTAGCATTACTGCTACATGACTTTACTGCGTTACACAGTTTAGCGTGTTTTTCTTTGCTTTGATTCAATACCCGTTGCTTGAAAAAGATCGGCAACAGTTGTGCAGTAGTTGTCTAGGCCAAGACTAGAAGGGGTCAGAGGATTTTGATAAGTAAAATGACGATACTTTAAACAAAAGTGGTCCCAATCTTCCAGACGCACCTTAAATAGTTTGATAAAAAAGTCGATGAGTCTCTGGGATAGAGGGATACGGAAGTAAATGGATCGACCTAAATAATGGCTGACTGCGGTTACAGCCTCATCCACGGCAAGGGCAGAGTTGCCTAATACCAACTCCCTACAGTCGTCTTGCGTAGGCGGATGGGCAATTAGATAGGTAACCATCGTGGCAACGTCTTGAGCATGGATAAAATGTAACGTACCCTCAGCACTAAAAAAGCGAATTAAATCGATCCACTTAGTGACTTCGGTTAGTCCACTGGAAATATGCGAGTAAGGTTTGTTGGTATCACCCCCAAAAACGAGTGTGGGAAATAGGGTAGTGATTTTGGGATATATGGCTAGGTCTTTTAACTTTTGATGACACTGATATTTACTGCGAATATAGTCAAAGGAGACGTTGCCGGCTTCTTTGAGGGGCTGATTTTGACGGTCTAAAATACTCGCGGTTGAAAAGTAGAGCACCTGTTTAATCCGATCAGGATCTAACAGTTCCATCAACTTCAAATTAGCTGTGACATTGATGTCGTAGATTGCAGGTGCGCCTCCCCAGGATGTGGCGATGAGGATTGCAGTGTCTATGGTGCCAAGTAGGTTGGCAAACTGATCAATTTCACGAATATCGCCCTGTAATATGTGAACCCTCGGCTGCTGAGAAATATCTAGTTGGAGCTTATCTGGATGACGCAATAGTAGAAAAAGCTCATGATGACTATGCTCAAGCAAGTTCTCAAGGACATAATGGCCTATACACCCACTGGCACCAGTGATAAAAATTCTCTGCGGTGACGATTGAAGGGATTGTGCCAGTTGACTCACGGTTTAAGCAGGCGCGATATTTAAGTATCCATAGTATTACCTTGCGTAGCAGTTATAACAGCTGGTGTTACGCCTGGTTGAGTGCATGATTGCAGCTACAGCCCATCAATCAGCTATGGGCTGTAGCTGTGGCGGTGGCTTTGCGTTTTAAGCAGGAACTGCTAGCAAATCTTCAAGCTGCTTGGCGGTTTCGAAGAAGTGAGCTGCATTTTCTTCTGGAGTGCCAGGAAGAATGCCATGGCCCAAATTCAAGATGTGCCCACCACGACCGGCTTTGCGTACGGTATCGAGGATGCGATCGCGAATGAAATCCTTCGATCCAAACAAAACGCCGGGGTCAACATTACCCTGTACCTTCATGTTGGGACCGAGACGACGACGGGCATCGGCCATATCAACTGTCCAGTCGACGCTGATGATATCTACACCAGACTCGCCCATAAGTTCCAGTACGCCAGCACTGCCGCTGATGTAAAGGATAAGAGGGGTATCAGGATGAGTTTCTTTAACCTGACGTACGACCTGCTGCTGATAAGGCAGGGCAAAAGTACGATAGTCTTCAGGACTTAGCTGACCGGCCCAAGAGTCGAATAGCTGGACAACCTGAGCACCGCAGTCAATTTGATAGCGCACATACTTGGCAATGCCATCTGCCAGGTGGCTCAGCAGCTGATGCAGCATCTTGGGCTCAGAGAAGGCCATGCCTTTAATCACGGAGTAGTTCTTAGAGCTCTTGCCTTCCACTGCATACGCCGCCAACGTCCAAGGAGACCCAACAAACCCAAGCACTGTTGACGCATTGCCGACTTCTTGTCTGAGGGTAGTCAAAATCTGTCGAATAAAGGGTAAATCCTCTTCAGGATTCAACGGGCGTAGGGCATCGATTTGAGCTTGAGTGCGGATTGCAGGCTCAATGATGGGGCCTTTGCTCTCTACGATATCGAAGGGGATGCCCATGCCTGGCAATGGGGTCAAAATGTCTGAAAACATGATGACGCCATCGGGACGAAATGCTCGCCAGGGCTGTAGTGAAATCTCAATAGCAAGTTCTGGGTTCTCAGAACGCTCACGAAAAGAGGGATACTTCTCTCGTAAATCGCGATATATCTTCATGTACCGACCTGCCTGACGCATCATCCAGACCGGTGGTCGATCCAAGATTTCGCCCTTGGCGGCTCTTAAAAGGTAGGGCGTTTGATCGGGTTGGGTCATTGAAATTTCACCACAGACTAAAAGAGTTTTTAATTCGCATTTGTAAGCTTATCATCGTGAATTGCCCTCAATGACTGGAGATGTTTGGCTTGCCTAGGGTTTAGCCAGTGAACTGATGAATTTGACACGACCGTCACAGCGTAAACTTAAAGGCAGATAACGAATTGTGGCTATGTATGTCACTCCAGTCAGACCTATTCATGCAGAATGTGAACTTTTTTAAAAAGCAAGAAGGACGGTGGTTTTCGCAGCGCACTACACACTACCTGAAGGCAGGAAACTCAAAGGCGGGTAAATCAGATTTAGAAGTTACCTACATGGACGTTGGTACGGATGCTGTGATTCAGCTCTGTAATGAAGCGAGCTGTTCTGCCACGGATGCCGTAGGCGGGTTACGGATTGCCCAGAAGAGTACCGTAGATGGCCAAACGCGAACCCTGGTAACGTTGTTGGCTGCGATCGCAACCGATGACGATAACGGTAAGTTAATCAGCAAACCTGAGGGTAAAGCCCGATCTCAAGTCAGTCAGTATCGGTTTGAGAATGAAGTTCTAACGATTGTTACGGCAGCTGATGGTTTGCGAGCTGAAGAGCGTTGGTGGTTTATCACTGACAAATTACGGATGCGCACCAATGTTCTCAGTGGCGACCAGGGGCAAACGATGGCTTCATTTTGTTCAGAAATTCGTCTGGGTGATATCAAACCCTAGAAATACGCTTAAGTTGAAGTGTTGGTCGAAACGGTTGGATCGGAGCTGACCTAACCATAGGAATATAGTCTGAATAGGCCGCCTCAGTCTTATGGGGAGATGCCTTGGGCCTAGCTTCTGCTTTGGATGCCATCGTTTGATGAGGCTGATGCGATGGATCAGCTTGATAAACTTCAACCAGCGTATCCTCGGGCTGCACTGGAAATGCTTCGATGGATAACCCAGGGTAATGGCCGTAGTCCACATCAGATGATCTACTGTGGATGCCTTTGGCGGTTGAGACGGTTTCTGTAAACCCTGATGAGGACATAGTCTTGCGCTGACCCAGCTCGTTCATCGTGTGACTGGGGCATGTGATCTCAGGCTGTGGTGCTGTGGTCAAATGTAGCGGAGTCCCAAGATGGTCAGCAATGACTTGCCCAAAGCCAGACGTAAAGTGACGAATAGGCTGTCCACGCCGTTGCCATAGGCTAAGGATATGCTGAACCGAAATAACTTTGTAGCGCCCTTGATATACTGCCTCGATAATGGCATCTCGAATCCAGTTAGCACGATAGTGGTTAAGCCAATACAAGACTTGGCTTTCAGGACTATATTGAGCCAACTCCAGGCTAAAGGACTTGAGCAGAGTAATGGCCTGTTGTGCTTCTCGCTCTAGATCAGATGCCATCATGGTTAATACCTCTAGCCCAACGTATTATTTGATTCATTGTTGAAGTAACAATTTCCTAATACGCTTGGGAAATAATATTTATAGGTTTATTGAACCCATATAAGTCTTAACTTTACCCTTGGACATCAGTCCTTGATGCAGTCCTTAAACTTTGTTTGATTCCCGTATTCCTACGATGTGGTGAACGCTGATTAAGTAAAGGCCTAACGTTCTTCTACCACACCACTATCTACCTGGCGAATATTGGGCTCATCAAAGGGGCTGCCACTGCCAAGCCAGTTGAAATCACTAAGTCTGAATCCAATGGAACCTGTTTCTCTAGTTGGGCTGTAGCGAAAAACCAAACCGTAGGTGCGGCGAGTGTATTCGAAAATAAAGTCGGTGTTAACGGTTTCCCCAGTATTAATGTTTATTGATGTTTGAAAGCCTAGCAAAATAGGCCCAAAAATCTGCTGGAGCACACCAAAACTAACCACGCGTCGATCTACATTTCGATCAAACAAAAAAGGAGAGTTATCGCTTGAAAGGATGTCTTGGGAATAGCCCAGGTTGAAGCGAGTGTAGTCAAAAAAATTTTTAGACAGATGTCCAATCTGCCCGTCTAAACGTACATCTGCAGAGAGTTCCTCTTGAAAGTCGCCACTCGTATAGTAAGACGCCACTCCCAGCAAGTTAACGTTGAGGTTTAGAAAAGGGACCACTGGGGCTGGGGTGTAACGTAAGCCTTCTGTGGGGGTAGCAGGCAGGGGGGTGCCGCGCCAGAGGTTAAATCCTTTGCGCAAGCGTGCGCTGGCTTGCATCCGGCCTAATGTGATCAGATCTTCGCCACCCCGTGGCCTACCCAGAAGATCGATACGATCGGTTCTAGAGGTGACTAACTGTGCGCCAGCTTGGTAGGTCAGGATAAGGCCACGCTTATCTAAATTAATGGGTGGAGACAGCAGGACTGCACCGAGACTGGAGCGGACATTTTGAAAGCCTAGACTGCCATTAAAAAGGCGATCGCGATAGCTATATTCTGCGGACAGTAGATGATCGCCGATAAGGTAGCGATTACGAATACTGCCGCGGAGGTTATCTTCAGCTTCTCTTAAATCTAAGCTGGTCAATCTGACTCGTGCAGAAAGGTTGGAGCTTGGGCTTAGACGCGTGTCAAAGTCAGCTTCCACACCAAATACATCTGAATTAGCCAGGCCTTGATTTGTAGCGCGTTCTAAAAAGTACTGGGGAGTAATGCTAAAGGATGTGGATTCATTCTCGACAATAGGGACTTCGCTTTCTAAAAAAACGCCACCACGATCCTCAGAGTCGCTACCAATACTGATCAAAAAAGGGTTGATTTGATTCTGCTCGCGTTCTCCACGATTCAGAATATATCTGGACTTTAATAGGGGTAGGGAAAACCCTTGATCAAAAACCAAGCGAGGGTTTTCTGTCGTGAGCAAATCGGCGGTTGGTGAGAGTGTCACTAACGTCAGTCGGTCAGTGCGAAATTCGAGCTCCGGTGGAGAAAAAGGATCGTTTGTTAATCGCACCTCCTCTGCTACCCAAGCTTCAGCATCAAAGGTGACTCGTGCGGCTTCAAAGCGGATGCGTCTGATGCCGCCTTCTGCGTCTGGTAAGGATCCGGGGTTACTGCCTTGAAGCCGAGAACTCAACTCAACCCCCCCGACTCTTCGGACGGCAGTGACATCCTCGTCTGGGTTGAGGGGGTCGAATACTGTCCGGCTAGTGACAGGTCTCTCCGTTGGGGCTGCAAAGTCGTCTTCGAGTTCTGGTAAAAAAAGTTCACCCCGTGTTTCAAAAATGGTGCCTGCTTCCTGCAGAAGGCTATATTCAGCTCGTTCACCTCGAACTTCTTGCTCGCCACGAGTCAAAATTACGTTGCCTTCTGCCAGGACATAGCGATTAACTAAGTTGATCCACATCTCATCGGCTAATAAAAAGGCATCGTTGAGCTTGAACACGACGTTGCCTCGGGCAATCACCACTTGCCTATCAGAGTCAAAGATTTGGGTGTCGGCTGTAATTTCTAATTTTGAGGGATCTAATGCTTCAGTAGGTGCTGTGGTAGAAGGAGGTTCTGCTGATTCCGGTGTTTCAGTCTCGTTGCCCTCATCAGAGCCCTCATCAGAGCCCTCATCAGAGCCCTCCGCTGCTGCTGGCTGAGGGACTAAGCTATCGTCCGCTACTCCCTCAATCTCTCGCTCCTCGAAAGCGTTGGGATTGGGATTCTCTAAATCGACTGCTTCGGCGTCTTCTAAATCGATTGCTTCGGTGTCTTCTAAATCGACTACTTCATTGACGGTATCCCCAGCTGCTTCGTCACTTGCAGCTGGTGCCACTTCCGTTTGAGGCGGTAGGGAAGGTAATTGGGCCAGATTGGGCTTAGAGAAATCATCCGCATTGGGCTCTGACAGTTGTCCGACAGGAATCAGGCTTCTAGGGGAAAAAGAAGGCTCTAGAAGGCCATCGGTCGATTGCCCAGGCGTGGGGTAGTGATGGGTGAGTAGGTGTTGAGCCCCGCTGTTGTGCTTAGTTTTGGTTGAAACTGTGCTGATTGAGACTGCTGATAGCTGATTTTGGGAAGGTTCAGGAGGTAAATCGATTAGGGCCATGGAAATTGTTAAAAACGGCCAATGGTTAGCGTAATACTAACCCTCATGAACACAAGCGTTGAAACAGTCCCTCAGGGTGAAAACTGACTCGCATTAAAAACTCCTTAGCTGGACTAGCCAAGGAGCCTAATCAAAATTCATTGGAACTCTTTCGAAACTAGCGCTTAGCAGGAATTATTCCATATCTTGGCGGCCAGGATTCCGAGAGGGGTCGCCATTGAGGAAGCCAAAGACGAATAGACCTACAAAAAATGCAACAGTCAGATATACAACGATCTTTAGAGTCAGCATCGGGGATCTCCAGCACAGACACTTAAATTTATAAAAGCTATTCTATCGCAACATTGAATTCATCGAGTGTTGATACTCAGAGTTTGCGTAAAGATGGAACCCATGGTTTAGTCCATTGCCATGATGGCAACGCCACTGACCATAATGGCTGCTCCTAATAGGCGCTCTTTCAGTCCTGTTTCGCCAAATAGGGCGTAGCCAAAGCCAACTGAAATTAAGGCACTCATGCGCTTGACTGCGATTACCTGTGCTACTGGGGCCAGGGTGAGGGCGATGAACTGGAGGCTAACGCCGATAGCGTTGAAGACACCTGCGAGCACAACGAATAGGGCTTGCGATCGCAATTCCCCAATCACCAAACCTGCCCCCTTTTGCCAGGCCCGCTGCACAACAAAGGGCATCATACCCATCGCAATTGTCCCAAACAGCGACATGCCCCAAAAAAGGGAGGATGAATTTAGGGTGCCAACCTTATCAAAATTGGACGTGATGCTCCATAAAAACGCCACACCCATCATCATGCGGCTACCTGGATTGGTCATGAGTGCCCGTAAGGGGGCCAACGTCAAGCCCTCACTAGGCTTCAGGTTCAGTATGTAGGAACCCACAATGAGAAACAGCACACCCATCACGTCTAAGCCAGTGGGCCATTCGCCAACGATGATGGGGGATGTGACCAGCAAAAACAATGGCGTTAAGGTGACCAATGGCACCGTCAGCGATAGGTCCGCAATTTTAATGGCGCGTGTATAGAGAGTGAAGGCCAAAATATTTAAGCTGCCCCCCACCAGAATTGCTAACCCAAAATCAGGTCCCAGAGTCGGTGGACCTTCGGTTGCCAGCATCAACATGGCCATCAATAAGGCTCCAGCGCTGGTAAAGCCTAATAAAACCGAATATTCATCTAACGATTTCAGCGCCTGTTTCCCCGTGGCATCTTTGAGGGCTTCACAAAGGGCGGTGCCGCTGGCAAGGGCTAACCAGAGCATCCCCTAAGCTCCGCAGCAACGATCGATGCCCAGGCTTTCTAGCAATAAGTCGCCGACAGCATTGGCGACAGAAAACTCGCTGTAGAAGCTTTTGGAAAAATCGAAGGACTGCAATTCAGTTAAAATGGCCATCACCAAGGGAATCAGCTCATTTTCCCCTTCCATCCGCTGGCGTACGAAGACCTGAGATGCACGTTGGGCAATGTCCTGATTGACCGCTTCTGGCAAAAACTCTGTATCTAACCAGTTTTGCAGCGATGCTCTGAGCCATTCGCCTTCTTGCTGTGGATCTTGAGGAGATGGTAACGTGACGGATTGAATTGGTTCAGTCATAGCAGATGCTGCGGCGATACCTGTATTTTTTCGGTTCTAGATTCTTTTAGGGTAAGTTTTTTTAGGCTACGGTAGGAGAAGGGTTTGAAGAATGTAACGGGATAGTCCCCCTGTCACAGCTGCTATGGCTTACTCGATTCCCCATATTTTGCAGTGTTATGCCCAGGGTTATTTTTTAATGGCAGATAGCGATTACCAAACGCTCAATTGGTATTCCAGCCGTAAACGAGCACTGATTCCATTGGATGAGCGATTTCGTTACCCAAAATCGCTACGTCGGGTACTCAATCAAAATCGGTTTGAAATTGCGTTTAATCGGGATTTTGATGGCGTGGTTGAAGGCTGTGCTAATCGTGAGACTACCTGGATCTCAGATGAATTGAAGGCAATTTATCGCATGCTGCACCGGGCAGGCCATGCCCATAGCTTTGAAGCCTGGCAGGGGGATCAGCTGGCAGGCGCTATTTTGGGCATTGTGCTAGGGGGAGCTTTTATCGGCGAGTCGATGTTTTTTACGGTTCCCGACGGTTCGAAGGTGGCGATGGTGAAGCTTGTGGAGTGGCTGCGATCGCAAAACTTTCTACTTTTCGATGCTCAAATGATGAACCCCCATCTAGCCCGTTTTGGGGCATACGTCGTGGAAAGTGAGATCTACGAAGACATCCTTTATCAGGCAATACAGCGTTCCTGTCAATTTTTGCCGCCGTCAGCGAATGAGCGAACCATCTCCATGGGATCGCAATACTTAAATCGCAGGAAGTACGAATAGGGTAAATGCTGTTGTAAGTTCTTCCGAGTTCTCAGGGGGAATGAGGCATCCAATGGTCATCCACAAGGGATACCCTTACGGTTTGATAACTATTCTTCTTGAGATTGGATGGGTACCCACTGGCAGACTAACTTGCCATTCACTCTGGTCCAATGGGCAACCAGGCTTGATCGCTTCTGAGGCCGAGAATCTTTAGGAGGAACGGCGCGATAAGTAGTCGCTAGATCCGCATAAGTAATCATATAGTGACCCTCCAGTGATTTATCTATAGCGGCAGCAATGTTGCTTTACATTTCTTGGGATGTTTGGTCAGGAACTCATTTATCTCCCTCAACAAGACGTCCCTATCCAGCAAATTCGCTACCTAATGACCTCTGGCATTGGGACATCATTATGGTAGTTGCTGATGCAACGGCTACCGCTGTCCATTGCCCCTAAAACCGCCATGACCGCCGAATACGATCGCCTGCACACCAATCCAGACACCTGGAAAATCTGGGGACCTTATCTCAGCGAACGTCAGTGGGGCACCGTTCGCGAGGACTATAGCGCAACGGGGGAAGCTTGGGATTATTTCTCCCATGACCAGTCCCATAAGCGGACTTATCGGTGGGGTGAGGATGGTTTGCTGGGGATTTCTGATGCAAAACAAAGCCTTTGTTTTGCCCTGGCACTTTGGAATGGGGAGGATCCAGTTCTCAAAGAGCGATTATTTGGGCTGACGGGTAGTCAGGGCAACCATGGTGAAGATGTGAAGGAGTATTACTTCTATTTGGATAGTACGCCGACACATTCTTATATGAAGGCACTCTATAAGTATCCGCAGGCAGCCTATCCTTACGGTGAGCTGGTGAAGGAAAATCAGTGGCGCGATCGCAACTCCCTAGAATATGAACTCCTGGACACAGGCGTCTTTGATGAAAATCGCTACTTCGATGTCTTTATCGAATACGCTAAGGCAGCGCCCGAAGATATTCTCATTCAAATTACTGTTGCAAATCGAGGCCCAGAAGCCACAACATTAATAGTGTTGCCCACCCTATGGTTTCGCAACACCTGGAGCTGGGAAGAAAACGCAGAAAAACCAAGTCTCAAACTGGCAGATACTCAATCAGGCTTCAGTACTCTGGAGGCTTTCCATAATGACTTGGGGGTTCGTTGGCTCTACTGTCAAAGCAAGGGGTTGGTGCAGAATTCTCCTATTCTTTTTACGGAAAATGAGACCAACTACCAAGCAGTTTTTGGATCTGCCAATCCAATTCCCTACGTTAAAGATGCCTTTCATCGCTATGTGGTTCAAGGTGAGACAGGGGCGGTTAATCCTGGGCTGACAGGAACGAAGGCAGCGGCTCATTACACGTTAACGATTCCTCCTGGAGAGAGTCAGGTGATCTGTTTACGGTTGAGCGATCAGTCTCAACTTTCAAATCCCTTTGGAGAGTCTTTTGTAACTACCCTGACCACTCGACAACAAGATGCGGATGACTTCTATCGAAAAGTCTCTCCTTTCCCGATGAAAGATGAGGAAAAAGCCGTTCAGCGTCAGGCTTTTGCTGGCCTGTTATGGAGTAAACAATATTTTGGTTTTGATGTGAACCGTTGGCTCAAGGGCGATCCGACAACACCGACACCGCCAGAAAATCGGCAGCGCAATAATCAGTGGACTCACCTGAATGCTGAGGATATTATCTCGATGCCCGACAAGTGGGAATATCCCTGGTTTGCGGCCTGGGATTTGGCGTTCCACTGTATTCCCATTGCCATGGTGGATCCGGAGTTTGCCAAGTACCAGTTAGATATCATGACGCGGGAGTGGTACATGCACCCCAATGGTCAGATTCCAGCCTATGAGTGGGCCTTTGGGGATGTGAACCCGCCGGTTCATGCCTGGGCGACGTGGCGGGTTTATAAGATTGAGCAAAAGGTGACTGGAAAGTGCGATCGCACTTTCCTAGAACGCGTCTTCCAAAAACTCCTGCTCAATTTCACCTGGTGGGTAAACCGCAAAGATGCCGAAGGCAGCAATGTTTTTGAAGGTGGTTTTCTCGGTCTAGATAACATTGGCGTTTTTGACCGCAGCTCTGCTCTTCCTACCGGAGGCCATCTCGAACAGTCCGACGGCACCAGCTGGATGGCTATGTACTGTCTGAATATGCTCACCATTGCCCTGGAGCTTGCCAAAGAAAACCCAGTCTATGAAGACATGGCCACTAAGTTCTTCGAGCATTTTCTCTACATTGCCGATGCCATGAACCACATCGGCCAGGACCGCTCTCAGTTATGGGATGCTGAAGATGGCTTTTTCTACGATGTGCTGCAGTTTCCCAACGGCGATCGTCAGCGGCTCAAGGTCCGCTCTATGGTGGGTCTAATTCCGCTTTTTGCTGTGATGACACTAGAACCTGATTTGTTAGAGCAAGTACCTGGCTTTAAAGAACGGCTAGAGTGGTTTATCGAAAATCGTACCGATCTGAAGAAGAATGTGGCCTGTATGGAAACAGAAGGTGTGGGTGCTCGCCGCATGCTGGCCCTTTGCTACGCCACCCTGGGTGAGGTGGAACCCACCGATAAGCTACGCTGCATCCTAAACAAGCTGCTAGATGAAAACGAATTTCTCAGCCCCTATGGCATCCGTGCCCTATCTCGCTATCACGCTGAGAATCCCTATTGTTTCAATGCCAATGGTGAAGAGTTTTGCGTAAATTACGAACCAGCAGAATCCAGCAGTGGGTTGTTTGGTGGTAATTCCAACTGGCGTGGCCCAATCTGGTTCCCAGTAAACTATCTGTTAATTGAGTCTCTCCAAAAATTCCACCACTACTTAGGTGATGATTTCAAAATTGAATGTCCTACGGGGTCAGGTCATTGGATGAATTTGTGGGAAGTGGCAGTAGAACTTTCCCAACGATTGACATGTATCTTCCTACCAGATGAGCAAGGCAATCGCCCTGTTTACGGCAGTGACTCATCTCCGTTTCAGCAAGACCCCCACTGGCAGAACTATATTCTTTTCCATGAATATTTTCATGGCGATAATGGAGCCGGTATCGGTGCCAGCCATCAAACGGGCTGGACTGGCCTAGTAGCTAAGTTGATTCAGCAGCAAAGCAAATATGGTCAATAGGCATCCTGTTACTTATGGTTCAAGAACTTTTTCCTTAATCTATCCAAAATCTATCCAAATCCAAATTCAGTAACCTAATTCAAAATAGATAACGCTGTAGGGGCAATCATCACCTAGAAATCCTTTGTTAAATTAACTAGATGTAGCGCTATAAATCGGCTAATCTTAGAATCCAGACTCTATAGCTAGTGGCTAACCCAAACGCTTCAAGCCACAAGGTCTATATAGTATAATTGTACTAAATACAGGCGAGCGCTATGTCCTTTGTCGGTCTGCACATCCACAGTGATTACAGCTTGCTCGACGGAGCCAGCCAGCTAGAACCACTGGCGGCCAAAGCTGTCGAAATGGGGATGCCCGCCATTGCCCTCACCGATCACGGTGTCATGTACGGGGCTATCGAACTGCTAAAAACCTGTAAAAAAGCAGGTATTAAGCCCATCATCGGCAATGAGATGTACCTGATTAATGGCGACATCACTAAGCAAGAAAAGCGCCCCCGCTACCACCAGGTCATCCTTGCCAAAAACACCCAGGGCTATAAAAACCTGGTGAAACTCACCACCAAGTCCCACCTGGACGGTGTCCAAGGTCGCGGTATCTTTTCCCGCCCTTGCATCAATAAAGACCTGCTGGAGCAATATCACGAAGGTCTGATCGTCACCAGTGCCTGCCTCGGTGGTGAAGTTCCCCAGGCCATTATGCAAAATCGCCTGGATGTCGCCTACCGCGTTGCCAAGTGGTACAAGGACCTTTTTGGCGAAGACTACTATCTAGAAATCCAAGACCACGGCTCACCCGAAGACCGCATTGTAAATGTGGAAATCATCCGTATTGCCCGCGAGCTAGATATCAAAATTATTGCCACTAATGATTCCCACTTTATTTCCTGTGTCGATGTCGAAGCCCACGACGCACTGCTCTGCATCCAAACCGGCAAGCTCGTCACCGAAGACAAACGACTGCGCTACAGCGGCACCGAGTACCTAAAATCCGCTGATGAAATGCGTCGTCTTTTCCGTGATCATCTACCCCAGGATGTCATCGACGAAGCCGTAGCCAATACGGTTGAAGTCGCCGAAAAAATCGAAGAATATGACATTCTCGGTAATCCTCAGATTCCGAACTTTCCAGTGCCCGAGGGACATACTGGCGAAACCTATATGGCCAAGGTTTCCCGCGATGGTTTGCTTGAACGGTTAAACATTACTTCATACGACGAAGCGCCGCCAGAGTATCAAGCACGCCTGGAATACGAAATCCAGATGATGCACCAAATGGGTTTTGCTACCTATTTCTTGGTGGTGTGGGACTACATTAAGTTCGCCCGTGATACCAAGATTCCTGTGGGACCAGGGCGAGGTTCGGCGGCAGGTTCCCTGGTGGCCTATTGCATGGGCATTACCAATATTGATCCGGTTCACCATGGTCTACTGTTCGAGCGATTCTTAAACCCTGAACGTAAGTCCATGCCTGATGTGGACACCGACTTCTGTATCGAAAAACGGGAGAAGGTGATTGAATATGTCACCGAGAAGTATGGCAAGGACCATGTTGCTCAGATCATCACCTTTAACCGCATGACCTCCAAGGCGGTGCTTAAAGATGTGGCCCGTGTGTTGGATATTCCCTACGGCGAGTCCGACAAAATGGCCAAGATGATCCCAGTGGCTCGGGGTAAACCCACCAAGCTCAAGGTGATGATCGACCCTGATAAAACGCCCGAGAAAGCGTTTCAGGAAAAGTACGAAAGTGGTGACTTGGTGCCGGGAACAGCCGTTACCTATCGCCGCTGGCTTGATATGGCCATTACCATTGAAGGTACTAACAAAACCTTTGGTATGCATGCGGCGGGTGTGGTGATTTCTGCTAAGCCGCTGGATGAACTGGTGCCGCTACAGCGTAATAACGATGGTGCCGTCATCACCCAGTACTACATGGAAGATGTAGAAGCAGTTGGTCTACTAAAGATGGACTTTTTGGGTCTGCGCAACCTCACCATGATCCAAAAAGCGGTGGACTATGTGGAGCAGACCCGTGGTGAAACCCTCGATATGGATAAGGTCGCTTACAACGACCCAGAAACTTACAAGCTATTGAGTCGCGGTGAGTTAGGGGGTGTATTCCAGCTTGAGTCCTCGGGCATGCGCCAGATTGTGCGCGATCTTAAACCTGACGGGTTGGATGATATCTCTTCAGTCCTCGCTCTATATCGACCGGGTCCGCTCGATGCAGGCTTAATTCCGAAGTTTATCAACCGCAAACACGGTCGTGAGCAGATTGATTATCCCCATGAGCTGATCCAGCCGATTTTAGAAGAGACCTACGGCATCATGATCTTCCAGGAGCAGATCATGAAAATTGCCCAGGATATGGCGGGCTATTCCCTTGGGGAAGCAGATCTGCTGCGCCGAGCTATGGGTAAGAAAAAGCAATCGGCAATGGATATGCACCGGGGCAAGTTCATTGAAGGGTCGGTGGCCAATGGTGTGCCTAAAAAGACGGTGGAAAACCTTTGGGACCAAATGGTGAACTTTGCCCAGTATTGCTTTAATAAAAGTCATTCCATGGCCTATGGCTATGTCACCTATCAGACGGCATACCTGAAGGCCAATTATCCGGTCGAATATATGGCAGCATTGCTGACGGCCATTAGTGGTGATCAGGATAAGGTGCAGATGCACATTGCTAATTGCGTCAGCATGGGCATTGAGGTGCTGCCGCCGGATGTGAATCGTTCTGGCGTGGATTTTACGCCGGAAAATAACTGCATTTTGTTTGGGCTGTCGGCAGTGCGAAATGTTGGCTTGGGTGCGATTGAGACGCTGATTCAAAGTCGTGAAGAGGATGGACCGTTTAGGTCATTACCGGAATTGTGCGATCGCATCGATCTCCGCGCCGTCAACCGCCGTGCCTTAGAAGCCCTGGTACACTCTGGTGCATTAGATAGCCTCAACAGCAACCGTCGTCAGCTCAATGCTGACTTAGAATTTGTCGTTGATTGGGCTCAGTCCCGCGCCAAAGATCGCGAAATTGGCCAGGGCAATATCTTTGACATGATGTTAGGTGGAGGCGAGACAGCCGCAACACCCAATGAAAAGACCAATCATGCCGGTGCCTACGAAGCCGCCCCCAAAGCTCCTCCCATGGAGGATTACGATCCCCAAGAACGCCTGCGCTTAGAAAAAGAGCTGCTCGGCTTTTATATTTCCGATCATCCGCTCAAGTCAGTGCAGCGCCCAGCTCGTATTTTGGCTCCCATCAGCTTAGCCGAGCTGGGTGAACAGCCCGAAAAGCTGACCCTTAGCGCCATCGTAATGATTAGTGCCATGAAGCCCATCACCACTAAAAAAGGTGACAGTATGGCAATTCTTCAGATCGAAGATTTAAGTGGTCAAGCTGAAGCTGTCGTTTTCCCGCGGACCTATGCCCGCATTGGCATGCATATTAAGGCCGATGCGCGATTAATGATTTGGGGTAAGGTCGATCGACGTGACGATCAGGTGCAGATGATCGTTGATGATGCTGAACCCATTGAAGATGTGCGCTTAGTGACGGTTGAGCTGCCTCCATCGATTGCCGGAGACATCGTGCAGCAAAATCGCCTCCGTAATGTCATTCAAAACCAGCAAGGGGAAGATAAAAGCGCAGCTAAAATTCCCGTTGTCGCTATGATCACCCACCAAGGACATCGCCAGGTGGTGCGTCTTGGAGCTCAGTTCCGTGTCAAAGATCCAGACGAAGCCGTATTAGCCCTGAATGCGGCTGACTTCAAGGCTAAAGCAGCTCCCTTGGTAAGTGCGTAGCAGATCAATACTGTTTTAGTAAGATGACCTGGAATCTAGCCCCCTTTTCTTGAAGTCAGTTCCAACTGGAGGGGAGACGTTAACCCCTTAGCCTTCACGATAAATAGTGAAGGCTTAATTTTTATCAATGACGCGTATAGATAATTGGACTATACGGCACACTGACCCAAGAGGGTTTTGCTATGGGGTAGGACTTTATTTATGGAACTAGATTACAAAGTCGCATTACGATGCGCCCATCTATCGAATGAAGTCTACAGAGATTTCAACGAACGGCTCCGATTTAGTATGCGCCCTAATCTGATGCCAACGTTGTTTGATATCGAGCGTACTGATACACAGGTTGCCTTACTAGAAGATCCCGAGACCCAATGCGGATACGTTATTTTCCGTGGTAGCGATGCCGATCGCGACTGGCTTACCAATTTGGATTTTGCCCGCTGGTCTGCCGTGACGGGGGCCGTCATAGATAACAAACAACTGGACTATCCTGCTGTCTATGGCACCTCCCAGTCTGGAGTGAAAATGCACTCAGGATTTACTAAGGCCTATCTTGCCGCCAGGTCTGAAATCCAGTCCGTTGTACATCAAAGTGAGATGACTCGCTGGTTGGTAACTGGCCATAGTTTGGGAGGCGCTTTAGCTAAGTTGTGTGCTGTTGATTTGCAATACAACTTTTCCCCTGATATATCGGTAGAAGTCTATACCTTTGGGGCTCCGCGTGTGGGTAATAAAGCATTTGCTGAATCCTATAATCGCCGGGTTCCCAATACCTGGCGTTTTGTCAATGGTAATGATGTTGTCAGTGGGTTACCCCGCCGCTGGCAGCGCTATCGCCATGTCGATGAACGGATCAGATTCAACGTTATGTTCAGCTGGCGCATTATCTCAGGCAGTTTGCAAGATCACCGTATCGACCGTTATATAGCTGCACTTGAAAAACGAGCAGATCAAGAAAAATAGCTACTTTAGCTGAATGCTAAGAGATCCCTTGGTTTGATTGGTCGGTGCAAATAGCGATGCTATATTCCGTATAAGTACCAATTGTGTGCTTTAAGTTCTGAATATCAAATCTTTGACAACTTATCTAAGGGGCAGCCATGAAAAAGACGGGGCGGCGCAGTAGCAATATCGATGATCGTCGTGGTGCTACAAGTTCTCTGGTTGTCGGTGGTGGTGGTTTAGGGGCTCTGGTGTTGGCTGCCGTCGTGACCCTTGTGACTGGCGATCCAGGCCCTGTTTTAGATCAAGTTGCTCAAACCCAAGCTCCAACGCAACAATCTTCAACCTCTCTCGCTGAAGATCAGTTAGCGGATTTCACATCCGTGGTCCTAGCTGATACTGAAGATACGTGGAATCAAATTTTCCAAGAACAGATTGGTCAAGATTATCCGGAGCCTACGTTGGTTCTCTATTCTGGATCTACTCAGTCTGCCTGTGGTTTAGGTCAAGCAGCTATGGGGCCATTTTACTGTCCGGCTGATCAGCAGGTCTACATCGATCTAAGCTTTTACAACGATTTGAAGAGCCGTCACCAGGCCCCTGGTGATTTTGCCCAGGCTTATGTGATAGCCCATGAAGTTGGGCATCATGTGCAGAATGTTCTGGGCATTTCTAGGCAGGTACGACAACTGCAAAGCCGTGCCAATAAAGCTGAAGCTAACCAACTATCAGTCCGTTTAGAGCTTCAGGCCGATTGCTTCGCGGGGGTATGGGCCAACCGTGCTGATCGAGCCCGCGATATTTTAGAGAGCGGTGATATTGAAGAAGCGCTGAATGCGGCTAGTCAAATTGGAGACGATCGTTTGCAGCAGCAGTCCCAAGGCTTTGTAGTGCCTGAGTCCTTTACCCACGGTAGCTCTGCCCAACGTGTACGCTGGTTTAAGCAAGGTTTGGCAACGGGGGATATCGAGCAGTGCAACACGTTTGTGACCAATCAAATTTGATAACGCTCTCCCGCTAAACTTACCAAAATCAACCTGGACTTAACATAGGTTCCGTATATATACGGAACCTATGTTTGCTATTTTTGGTTTTTTGCTTGAATGGGGCTACGTATAAACCCGTAGGTGTTATCTAAATTTAAAGCTCTAAAAAAGATCTCAGCATTACTGAGGTGACTCAAATCTCCGTGAAGTTATTAATGTGAACGTAGTATTTGATACCTTTATCTGTAATGGCTAATGTCAAATCTTTAGCTGCGATCGCAACCACTGTTGTGCTATCCATTGCTTCTACAATTTTGCCTGCTCAGGCAGAGGTACGAGTCCTCGACTTTGAGGCCGATGCGTCCGGTAATGCCCTAAGTGGCGGTACTCAAGTTCATAATCAATGGGCCGACTGGGGGCTAAGCATCACTGGCAAAAACTATAAAACCGGCCATAACAACGCCCCTCTGTTGCTCTATGACACAAGTCAATCAGGTGCCGATAACGATCTACGCACTGGCGCGACCTGGGGTACTTCAAATCAAGGCAATGCCTTGATCATTCAGGAATACAACAACGGTAGTTATAACTTACATACACCTGATGATGAAGCTAAAGGTGGCCACATCTGGTTTGATTTTGACCAAACAGTTGGATTTAAACAGTTTTCACTCCTTGATATCGACGATAACTTTGGGACGAAGTCCGGAACTCAGGTTCGTGTGATTGGTAAAGATGCTGACAATAATACGATTCTCAATATTAATGTTGACAATCTAATTAAGCGGTTTGCCAATACCTATAGCGATCCAGACCACTCCAAAAGTCAAGGCAAATCCCTCACCCATGCCTACAAAAATGGTTTAGATGAGTATGTTGACGTCACCATCACTCAGGTGGGCAATAAGCGTGACGACAACTCTATGTTCCAGTTTGATTTCGAAGAAACTGAATTGCAGCGAGTCCAGTTTCGCTACAGCGACGTGAGTGGTGCGATCTCAGGGCTACAATGGGACGATCTCTCATCTGAGGAACCACCCCAGCTCCCTGAACCCTCAGTCACCATTGGTTTAACGATGATGGGCTTTATAGGGGCTCGAAAGCTCCTTCAAGGACGCTTGCAATAATGCTAGTCAAACGTCACAACACTACGAATTGATGTGCCTTCATGCATCACATCAAAGGCGTCATTGATCTTCTCTAATGGAAAAGTGTGGGTGATCAGATCATCAATATTGATCTTGCCATTCATATACCAGTCCACAATTTTAGGAACATCGGTGCGACCTTTTGCCCCCCCAAAAGCTGTACCTTTCCAAACTCGACCTGTAACCAGTTGAAATGGACGCGTCGAAATTTCTTGCCCTGATGCAGCGACACCGATGATGATGCTTTCACCCCAGCCTTTATGGCAGCACTCCAATGCCTGACGCATCACATTAACATTGCCAATACACTCAAAGGTGTAGTCGGCCCCACCTTTGGTCAAGTCCACTAAGTAGGGCACCAGATCCCCCTCAACTTCCTTGGGGTTCACAAAGTGGGTCATGCCAAACTTTTCTGCTAGAGCCTTTTTCCCAGGGTTAAGATCTACCCCTATAATCATGTCTGCCCCAACCAAGCGACAGCCTTGGATTACATTTAACCCAATCCCTCCTAATCCAAAGACAATCACATTTGATCCAGGCTCCACCTTAGCTGTATTAATCACAGCACCGATGCCTGTAGTCACCCCACAACCGACATAACACACCTTATCGAAGGGTGCATCTTCTCGAATTTTAGCCAGGGCAATTTCAGGGACAACCGTGTAGTTAGCAAAGGTTGAGGTACCCATGTAGTGATAAATAGGCTCCTTGCTCAAATGAAAGCGACTAGTGCCATCGGGCATTAATCCACGACCTTGAGTGCTACGGATGGCCTGACAAAGGTTGGTTTTGCCGCTTAAACAGTACTCACAGGTACGACACTCGGGGACATATAAAGGGATGACATGATCGCCAGGTTTCAGGCTTTTTACACCCTCTCCCACTTCCACAACCACGCCAGCACCTTCATGCCCCAAAATAGCTGGGAATAAACCTTCAGGATCTTTGCCTGAAAGAGTATAGGCATCGGTATGACAAACACCAGTAGCCTTAATCTCAACCAGCACCTCACCTGACCTAGGGCCATCTAAGGTTAGTGTTTCTATCGTTAGGGGTTGTCCAGCCTGATGAGCAACAGCTGCTCTCACGTCCATAAACCATACCTCTGCACAATTCCTCCTCAGAGTAGGGGACGTGATTGACGATTTATCAACCTGTTATTCAACTGTAAAGAAACGCCACGAGAATTTATTCAGTGGATTTTAATAGCCCTAATCAACCCAACCAATGTCATCGTCGGAGAGCATACTATTATGTTCGCCACGCTGGATGGCATATTCTGGAATTGCTTTGTAACTACTGGGGCGATTTCTCAAACTCAAAGTATGACGGTTGACCGCTAAATCGGCACCGTGAATGATTTTCGTCGGAGTATCCTCTTGTTGAGCCGCTTCCTCTTGTTGAGCCGTAATTTTTCGGATTGTTTCTTTGGCCGTTTCCAGCTCTTCAGTAACTTTTGTTAGTTCTTCCGATTTATCTGCTGCAACTTTTTGTGAGGTTTCTAACTCATCCTTAAGTTCGAATATACGAGTTTGGTGAGTCTTGATATCGTCTTGTAGCCCAGAGATTTGTTCCTGAGCTTGTTTGAGAGAAGTTTTTAAGTCGGCGATTTGCTTTTTCAGATCAGCTGTGTTGGTGGCTTCGGTCGTGGTCTGTTTGGTCGTGGCCTTTTTCGCAGTCGTCTGTTTTGAAGCTGTTGATGTTTTATTGGTCCGTTTTCTAGTCCGACTTGCACCAGAGGCCGTTTCGGCAGTTCCTCCGTTACCTGCTTTAGAGGACTGACTATCCTGAGTGGGAGTGGGTGCTGGAGTTTGTTCAGCATCGTTGGATTTCTCGACTTCTTCTTTTAGTAGGTCGGCAATGCGTTTTTTAGTCATAATCTTTTCCAGTCTCTTAGGACTTCAGCAGCAACTCGGTAATAGTCGGCCTGAGCTTCTTGAGCATTAGGCCCCTTCCATTGACTAATAGCGCAACCTTCCATGGCAGCCCGCTCATGGGCTTTGTACGTCCGTATGTATGTTTGAAAAGCCGAAATATCCAACTTCTCCAGCATGGCTTGAGCCTCTTGCGCTTCTTTTAAACTACGGGAATCAACCTTTGTCAGCAATACCCGATGAAAGACCCCAGATGGTTGAACAATAGTTTTGACAGTTGTAATTAAGGCTGTCACATCCATCGGTGCTGGTGGTGTAGGCAGTAGTAAATAGTCTGCCACCGTTAACACAGCACCTAAGGATTTAGAGTGTAGCGCTGGAGGAGTATCAACTACAATCAGTTCATATTCATCAAGGGACTTCAGCTTTTCCAGCATCTTGACATCAGGTGCGTGGGAGAAGTCAAATACTTGGTGTACTCGCTCTAGCCACCAGGTAGCAGAACGCTGGAGGTCACTATCGATCAGCAAAACTCGCCGATCTTCTGCAAAAATCGCAGCTAGATTAACAGCAGTAGTTGTTTTACCTACTCCACCCTTACCATTTAAAACAGCTAATACCTTTGGGGTTACTTGCTTATTTTTTACCTTGGTCACGGCTACTACAGCTACAGGACCTTAATACCTAATGTTCATGATCAGAACAGATGTGTGTTTAATCGTGCTACACGGCAGCTTCTCGCCCATTGTAAAGACTCATGGCACGCTCAATCCCTTTGCGTAAACTAAACTCTACTGCGTCATTAGCAAGAGTAATAGCTGCATCGATAACCTTACGTTCATCCGGAGCAAATTTACCTAGTACATGACTAACGACGGCTCTATTAGCTTGTTTGTCTGAAGTGTTGGTCCGACTAATACCCAATCGAAGTCTAGGAAAATCCTGAGTGCCTAGGTGGGAAATAATTGATTTCATGCCATTATGACCGCCTGCCGAGCCCGAAAGGCGTAAGCGTAATCTGCCAATGGGCAAATCCATATCGTCGTAAATCACCAGCACTTCACTTGGCAGTAGTTTGTACCAATCAAAAACAGCCCGTACCGATTGTCCAGAACGGTTCATGTATGTGGTGGGTTTGAGTAAAATCAATCGTTCGCCAGAGCTGGAACGAGTTTCTCCAAAGTGTCCCTGGAAGCGTTTGTTTTCGGTAAGCTTTATGGACCAACTCTTAGCCAGGCTATCTATCACTTCAAAGCCAATATTATGGCGAGTGCGGTCATATTTTTGCCCTGGGTTACCTAGCCCCACTAATAGTTTCGGTGTTGGTGGAGCTGCGGCGTTTGTCGTTACCATCCTATTACTTAAAACTTTCGGTTACTTACGCTTCGCGTTAGTAGGCTGAAGGCAAGACATGGACTAGGTGAAATAATTATTTTTGACTATTACCCTGCACCCAGAACAAATACAACTAAGCTGGCCCATCGGTGGTGATGTTGCTCGCAGTAGCATCATTGACCTGATTTTCGTCGGAAGATTCAGGCTCTGGCTTTAATGCCTTAGGTTCTGATTTTTCTAAAGTTGCTTTCATCGGTTCAGCTACTGTTTTTTCTATGCGGGCAGCTTCTTTTTTGAACTCGTCTTCAAATTCTTTGGAAGCATCTTGAAACCCTTTAAGGGCTTTTCCAAGGCTACGACCAATCTCAGGAAGCTTTTTGGGGCCGAAAACTAATAGGGCCACCATCATAATCAGAGCCATCTCTGGCAAACCAATGCCAAAAATATTCATTGCTGATAAACCTCTCGCTGATGTTGACTGCTCCAGACTATTACATCACCTAAAATCACCGCTAACCTGATAGTCATGGCGCTGATCGATGAACTACTGACACACTACTAGCAAAGGGGACAGGTTAAGAAACCCACCCCCCTCAAACAGTTTTTATGCGCTTTTATGCGCTTCCCCAAAATTTTTATGAAAGAAAGCGCACTGATGAAACTGATTTAGAAGCTCAAACCACGCCAATCAACATCAACTCCCTGAATTTGAATTGAACTGTTGTAAAGCTGCAGAATGATCAATAAGAAGACAAGGAAAAGCGCCATAAATACTCCCATTAAAGGAGTAGTACCCCAGCCGGGGGTAACTTTACCGTATTCAGAGTTCAAAGGTTTGAGTAGGTTTCCCAACCGAGTTTGCTGTGCCATGGGCATAAGTACCTTAAGGTCACTTTATATTCTGTAATATCATAGATTTTACATCCTCTACGTCTTAAAAGATCCTATGGATTCTGCAACAGTTCTTATTATTTCAGTTGGCGCTATCGTCATCGCCTTTACGGGACTTGCCATATACACAGCATTTGGACCACCGTCTAAGCAGCTTGCTGATCCATTTGACGATCATGAAGATTAGTCAGCGTGTTTTTGGCTGGGAGTTGTCGTCTGTGAACTCGAAGTTTTCACACTGACACAACATAGCTCTATGAATTCAATTCTTCACAAGCAAGGTTAGCTAAGGTTATTTTGAGTGTTAGCAGAGCTTGTTGACACTTTGTCAGTGCGATGCTGGCTTTGTGGTGATAGAATTAGTTGCTCTGGGTGAGTGCGCCTGTTTTTGGGCCCTTTGATAAAGCCATGAAAAACCTCGCACTCAAGCACTTTTGAATAGATGTGCTGCGCTCAGCTAGGCTTTGTGTAAATTTTCGGACAGAACAGTTTCAACAAAATTATGATCAAATTGCGACTGAAGCGTTACGGCAAAAAGCGTGAGGTGAGCTATCGGATTGTGGCTATGAATAGCCGAGATCGCCGTGATGGTCGCCCTCTAGAGGAGCTAGGTTTTTACAATCCTCGAACTGATGAGACCCGTTTAGAAGTTCCTGCTATTCTTAAACGTTTGAAGGAAGGCGCGCAGCCCACAAAAACTGTGCAACGTATTCTTCAAAAGGCTAACGTGTACGAGCAGCTTAAGGCTTAGTTTTAATGTCCGTGGTTCTAGAACTTGATGCTTAGTATGAGAGCTTATTGTTAAGCTTCCTGCTGAAATCAATTTCTTGATGTGTGTACTCCTATGCTTGCTACTGGATGTTAGAGGGTGACGATGTGCCTGATTTTGAAGCCTTAGTGCGATTTTTAGTAACTCCCTTTCTAGAGTCTCCTGATGCGTTGAGATTGGACTTTGAATCATTGTCAGGCGGTCAACGTCTTTGGATTCGAGTTGCTTTTGACAGTGAAGACAAAGGTCGAGTTTTTGGACGTGGTGGTCGTAACATTCAAGCAATTCGTAAGGTTTTGAAAGCGACCGGTGCATTGCACAATTGTTCAGTGCATTTAGATATCTACGGCGAATCATCTCAAGATTCGAGTGGTGGTCATGATCGGGCTCGTCCAAGAGGTGGTCGAGGTGGTGGTCGCCCGCGCCGTGGCGGTGGTGGTGGTCGACCAGGGGCTGGTAGACCACCCAGGCGTAGTCAAAGTCAAGACGATGCTTAGCTGAAATGTCTAGGCTTGGTCGGGTTTTGAGTTGTGTTTACGAGCGTCGATAGTTAATTAATGTACAAAGTCCAGGTGCTGGGTGCTTGAGCTAGGTATCTAGGGCGGCACAGTTTGTCTGTTTTATGGAAGGTGCCTTCGAGTTTGAGTTTGATTCAGCCGAGCAAGCGATGGCTATGGCTGGATATCGGGAAGACGCTGTAAAACGACTATCTCAGCAAACAGGAGCCAAGCTAGTTATGCGTGGCACCACTTTGTTGATATCAGGGACGCCAAGTCAAGTTGAACGTTCTAAGCGTTTAGTGACATCGTTGCAATCTATTTGGTCTCAGGGACAGGAGGTCTCGGTGGCTGATGTGATGACTGCGGTGCATGCGTTGGATACTCATCGAGAGGATGATCTTGGGCAGCTGCATGGGGATGTAATTGCCCGGACTCGTCGCGGAGAAACGATTCGAGCAAAAACCTTCCGTCAACGTAAGTATGTCAGTTCCCTGCGCACCAATGACCTAATTTTTTGTACTGGGCCAGCCGGTACAGGGAAGACATTTTTGGCCGCTATGGTTGCTGTGCAGGCAATTCTTGAGCAGCAGTTCGAGCGCCTGATTTTGACTAGGCCTGCGGTTGAAGCTGGGGAGAGTTTAGGTTTTTTGCCAGGTGACTTGCAGCAGAAGGTGGATCCCTATTTGCGTCCTCTTTATGATGCGTTGCATGAGTTGATTGACCCGGAGCGCATTCCGAGTTTGATGGAGCGGGGCATTATTGAAGTTGCTCCCCTGGCTTATATGCGCGGGCGCACATTGAGTAATGCGTTTGTGATCTTAGATGAGGCTCAGAATACGACACCAGCTCAGATGAAAATGGTGCTAACGCGTTTGGGTTTTAAGTCGCGGATGGTGGTTACTGGTGATATTACCCAAACAGATTTGGTGCGTGAGCGGCAATCAGGTTTGTCTGTTGCTATGAAAGTGCTCAAGGGTGTCAGTGGTATTGCGTTTTCCGAATTAACAAAGGCCGATGTTGTGCGCCATCCAATGGTGCAGAGGATTGTGGCGGCCTATGAAAAATATGAGATGTAGCTGGATATGATTCTATCCTCGAACTATATACTCTGAATCCTTTTTATCTGGATGTTGGACGGTACTGAAGGCAGCATTGATTATGGCGATTCTTCATGGAAGTTGGCTCCCGACACAGCAGCGTTTTTTTGTGTGGGCGGAGACATGGCGTAGGCTAGAACCTACTGACAATGGTTGGAGTATTGCGACTCATCCTTACTGTTTAAGTGCTGATGAATTTCAAGCTTTTCTGGCGACGGTAAATCATTGGGATTTAAGCGTGTTGGCAGAGCGGTTTCAGTCGCGTTGGCGCGAGCAAGTGCTATCAGTGCCAACGGTTATGGAAGATGCTCAACTTTGTCCTCAGCTCTGTGGGCAATCTCAGGAGTCTGAGGTGTTGCTTTATCCGTGGCGTGTGTCTGGAATCATGCTGCCTACTGTGGCGGCGTTGCAACTTTTGGTTGGGTTGCCTTTGGGAGCTGAAGCGAGTCTCATTGGTGGTGATTTGCGCTATTGGTCTCACATGATTCGCTGGAGTCTTGACCTGATGGCACGGGGCAAATTTGTACCAATGGTGAGTGCGGATGGTAGTGGCGCGATCGCAACTTGGCAGCTACTACTCAACAGTGCTACTGACCAGGCTCGACTGCGTCAGTTTGCTGATCGCATGCCCCTTGTCTGTCGACTATATCAAGCACTCAATCCACAGACACGTAAAACGACTGCGGCTAAAAAAACTAAAACCACTGCTAAGAAATCCAAAGCGGCCATTGCGGACCCACCAGATATGCCGATTGCCATGGGTCCCCCCGAGCTACCCTTGCCGCTACTGCAAGACTTTCTCGGTAATGTAGTATCAGCTAAGGTGCGCGAACTGGCGCAAATGCAACCTTTACCTGCTACGGCTCCCCTCAGCAAAGATTTGCCGCTACGGGAATGGGTAGGAGCTTTAACTCAAGAAAAGAAAAAGCGCTTTGACTCTACTCCGGTTGGACTGGTGCGTCTCAATGAAGCGCTGAATACCTGGACAGCGCCTCTGCAAAATGTGGCGGCTGATGATCTAGATTCATTACATGTGGGCTTTCGTCTGATGCCTCCGCCCAGCGGTGAACTCAATTGGGCATTGCACTATGGTCTAGAAGCCTCGGATGATGAGAGCTTTTGCCTGGATGCCCAGACAATCTGGCGGCACCCCGTTGATCAGTTAGATTATCGTGGACGTGCGGTGGAATCTCCTCAAGAGAAACTATTAGCTGGTCTGGGACGAGCCGCTCGTCTATGTGAACCTATTAAGCAAACCCTGGGTGAGCCGAGCCCGAGTGTCTGTACCCTTGATCCGATTCAAGCGTTCGAATTTATTAAAGCAACGGCCAATCGCCTGCAAGACAATGGATTTGGAGTGACCTTGCCCGATAATCTGGTGGACCCGACAAAGGCGAGTGCTAGTCGTTTGGGTTTAAGTGTTAAGGCGATGGCACCTTCCCGTAAACAGCAGCGCCTAGGGCTTCAAAGTCTGCTCAACTTTGAGTGGCAACTGTCCATTGGTGGCCAGAATGTTAGCCAAAGTGAATTTGAGCAGCTAATTGCCCAGCAGACGCCTCTGGTAGAAGTTAATGGTCAATGGGTAGAACTCCGTCCTCAGGATGTTAAAGCCGCTCAATCCTTCTTCACCAGTCGCCAAACAAAAAACAAGCTTTCCGTCGAAGAAGTATTGCGGATTAGTAGTGGTGATGGTCAGCTCATCGATAAGTTGCCGGTGGTAGCCTTCGAAGCATCGGGCAAGTTGGATGAGTTGATTACGACCCTGACCACCGGCAACCAAAGTCTTGAAGAAATGCAGGAACCTGATGGATTTGAGGGTAAGCTGCGTCCTTATCAAGCAAGAGGTGTATCTTGGTTGTCATTTTTAGAGCAGTGGGGTCTGGGCGCTTGTTTGGCTGATGATATGGGTTTGGGTAAAACCGTTCAGCTCATTGCCTTTCTCCTTAGTCTCAAGCAAGAAGACGTTCTCAATAAACCGATTCTGTTGGTATGCCCGACATCAGTACTGAGTAATTGGCAGCGAGAAGTGCATCGGTTTGGTCCAGAGCTGACCACATTGGTTTACCACGGTGATAAGCGACCTAAAGGGGCCACATTTGCTAAACGAGTTCAGAAAACAAACCTGATTATTACTAGTTACACCCTGGTATATCGGGATCTCAAAGAGCTAAAGCGGGTGGAATGGCAGGGGCTAGTCCTTGATGAGGCCCAAAATATTAAAAACTCTGATGCGAAGCAGTCTAAGGCTGTACGAGAGTTGGAAAGTGATTTTCGCATTGCCCTGACCGGTACTCCGGTAGAAAACCGTCTCACGGAGCTATGGTCCATCATGGATTTCTTGAATCCGAACTATCTGGGACCCAAAAACTTTTTTCAGCGGCGTTTTGCCACACCGATTGAACGTTATGGGGATACTGATTCGCTACGGACTCTTAGGGGATTGGTGCAGCCGTTTATTCTGAGACGACTCAAGACCGACCGCAGCATTATTCAAGACCTGCCCGAAAAACAGGAAATGACCGTTTTCTGTGGCCTGTCTGCTGAACAAGCAAGGCTTTATCAAAAAGCTGTAGATGAAGCCTTGGCTGATATTGATGAAGCTGATGGAGTGAAGCGGCGGGGCATGATTCTGGGATTGCTAGTCAAACTAAAGCAAATCTGCAACCATCCAGCCCAGTATCTTAAACAAGCATCTCTAGGTAAACAGCGTCGTTCTGCTAAGCTCCAGCGTCTGAATGAAATGTTGGAAGAGGTGATTTCAGAAGGCGATCGTGCCCTCATCTTCACCCAGTTTGCTGAGTGGGGTACTTTGTTGCAGGCTCATCTAAAAGATTACTTAGGGGAAGAGGCTTTATTCCTGTACGGTGGAACTTCTCAGCCGTCTCGTGAAGCAATGGTGGATCGATTTCAGCAAGATCCCAATGGCCCCAAGTTGTTTATTCTTTCTCTAAAAGCCGGTGGTGTTGGTCTTAACCTTACTCGTGCCAATCATGTATTTCACTTTGACCGCTGGTGGAACCCAGCAGTGGAAAACCAGGCGACTGACCGGGCGTTTCGTATTGGTCAAACCCGCAATGTGCAGGTCCATAAATTTGTGTGTAGCGGCACTTTAGAGGAGCGCATCAACGACATGATTGACAATAAAAAGGCTCTGGCAGAGCAAGTCGTTGGTGCTGGTGAGCAATGGTTGACTGAGCTGGATACGGATCAATTACGTGAGTTGCTGCTGCTGGACCGTAAAGCTGTAATTGACGAAAGCTGATCCATGAATGGTCAGCTAGTCTAACTGGCTGTGCATAAAGCAAGCTTAATCAAGCGGCTCATACAAATGAAATTTTTGTGATGTTTACGGCCCTTCGCTTTGTTGCTGGCGGGCAGAGAGCGTTCTTAAATGCCCCGAAGATTAAGGCCGTAAGTCGTCCTAATGTCTGAATCTATCAGGAAAATTTCCATAAAATTGTGCCACTGAAAAACCTGGACTAATCCTGATCGAGGTGATCAGCAGTGGTTGATATTTAGTTAGATATAGCCCTCGGCGTCATCTTAAATGCTGTTTATCGGGAATAGATTGACTGAGTGATGTAGATCCTAAGGTCACCTTGATGTGAGTCACTTGGGGTTTAACTGCGTCACTCTACGCTAAATGTGGGTGCGTCAGTCTAGCTCATCAGGTATACATTTGTGCTTGGAGAAAATTCCCAATTTTGCAGATTGTTCCCCGCTTAATTGGCTCGGGCACACTACATCTACGAGGGCTAGACGGCCTTGACTGTTCTTAAAGCTACACCGCCCATGGTTATGGATGCAACGTCTTATCAAACCACTACAGATGCTGATTTAGCAGCCCCCAGCTCTGTTGCTCTCACTACTGCTGATCCTGCTAAGGAAGAGCCTAGCGATACTGATATTAAAATGCTGTTGTCAAAGGATGAGGATAGCGCTGTAGAAAATTTAGACGTTGATAAGTTAGCGGTTGCCCCTGGACGCCGTACAACTGATTTGGTTCGTCTTTACTTGCAAGAAATTGGGCGTGTCCGTCTACTTGAAAGAGATGAAGAGGTTGCTGAAGCTCAGCTAGTCCAGAGTTATATGAGCCTTTTGGAACAGCGCAATCAGGCTGCTGCTGAGCAAGAGGGCATTCTAACGACGTATGTCTTACTGTTAGAAACTCGCGATCGCATGGCAGCTCAGTTAGGCCATCGCCCCTCCCTGGAGCGTTTGTCTAAAGAATGTGGCATTGAGGCTGCCGAGCTAAAGCCAACACTGCAGGCAGGCAAGCGTCAGTGGGCTGAGCTTGTGGGTATGTCTGTCCAAGAGTTGGACGAAGCCTGTAGCGAAGGTACTCGTGCTAAAGAGCACATGATCAAGGCAAACTTGCGCCTGGTTGTGTCGGTAGCGAAAAAGTATCAAAACCGAGGTCTAGAGCTGCTAGACCTGATTCAGGAAGGTACTCTTGGCCTGGAGCGTGCGGTTGAAAAGTTTGATCCTACTAAGGGATATCGCTTTAGTACCTATGCTTACTGGTGGATCCGCCAGGGTATTACCCGTGCGATCGCAACCCAAAGCCGCACAATTCGTCTGCCCGTCCACATCACTGAAAAGCTCAATAAAATCAAAAAAGCTCAACGTAAAATCTCCCAAACCAAAGGGCGCACAGCCACTGTGGAAGATATCGCTCGCGAGCTAAAGATGACCGCACCTCAAGTGCGTGAGGTGCTTCTCAAGGTGCCCCGGTCTATTTCCCTAGAGACCAAAGTTGGTAAAGAGCGGGATACAGAACTAGGCGACCTTCTAGAGACTGATGCCTTATCTCCTGAAGAGCTGGCGGTTCGTGATGCTCTGCGTCGTGATTTACATCAGCTTCTAGCTGACTTGACCACACGTGAGCAAGAAGTCATTCGTCTAAGATTTGGTTTGGGCGATGGTGTGCCTTACTCATTAGCTGAGATTGGTCGCACCTTGGAACTATCTCGCGAGCGAGTTCGCCAAATTGAATCTAAGGCACTGCAAAAACTGCGTCAGCCTAAGCGACGCAATCGTATTCGTGATTATCTAGAAGCCTTGAGCTAGTCTCTGTCTGCGAGAGGCGTTTCTCCATACAGCACGTTTTTGAGCCGGTGATGTTTACATCACCGGCTTTTTTCCGAATAGATATTTTCTTGATAGATGTTGGTACCCTAAGACGGATGTTTTGGGGTTTGGGTGCTGATTGAAAGCGTTACAAACGCGTATAACCCTTTCCAGGTAAAGACCTAAGAGTTCCGGTAAGTGGAACCCTTGCCTGAAATTGCCAGTCCGATTCATTAAATCTAGTTAACTGCGATCGCAAACTATGGCTATTTTTTACGTTCAAGCGAATGCGCCTAATACCAACAATGGTGATACTTGGGGAACAGCCACTAGTTTGCAGACAGCCTTGGCAAGCGCTAATGCTGGAGACGAGATTTGGTTAGCTCAAGGGACCTACAGTCCCGGGAGTAACCCCACGGATACCTTTACCGTCAATCAAGCCGTTCAACTTTATGGTGGTTTTGATGGTACTGAAGCCACCCGTAACCAGCGGGATTGGCAGGCTAATCAAACGATTATTGATGGTAATGGCGACAATAATACGGTTGTCACCGCCCAGAGCACTGCGAATGAGGCGCTAATTGACGGTGTCATTATTCAAGGAGGAGATGCCGTTGACGATGGTGGGGGTGTCTACAATCAAGGGGGTGGCAAGCTAAGACTACAGAACACAATTATTCGCGATAACCAGGCTGCAGATGATGGTGGTGGGATTCGCAATAATGGTGAGTTAGTCATTATCAATAGTAGTGTCATCAACAATACGTCCATTGGCACTACGACCACGAGCGGTGGTGGTGGCCTTTTAAATGCCTCTGGTGCATCCGTCACGATTATTAACAGCACTTTCAGTGGCAACACGGCACGTAATGGTGGTGGCGTTCGTAACGACGGCATTCTAGATTTAACGAATAGTACCCTCAGCGGTAATATTGCTTCCGAAAGCGGTGGTGGTCTTTCAAATACCGTTAATGTGGTAGCGCCAGGGATCGTGATCGGTCGTGCAACGGCTACTATTGCCAATAGCACTATTACTAATAATGAATCTCAAAATGTTAGTGCACAGCCGAATGATACGGGTGGTGGCGTCGCAAATTTTGGTGTTGTAACAGTCACTAACAGTATTATTGCGGCCAATGTTGATAATGATGACATCGTTGACATCAACTTCTTTATTGGTGCTGGTTCCACTACAACGGCTGGTAATAACCTGATTGGCAATGGCGATTCCACGCCTGGCTTGACTAACGGTAGTAATGGTGATCAGGTAGGTAGTGCTGTCACTCCCCTTGATCCACAGTTGGATACCTTACAAGCCAACGGTGGCTTTACTCAAACCCATGCTCCATTAGTGGGTAGTCCAGTCATTGATGCCGGTACTGCCGGTACTGTTCCTGCCGATGCGTTTGACCTAGATGATGATGGCAATGTTGCAGAGGTTATTTCCGTTGACCAGCGAGGTGTTCCGTTTGCTCGATCAGTCGGCACTACGGTCGATATTGGCGCTGTAGAAGGTTCAGTTGCGCCTGTCGGTATTACAATTACGCCAACCACAGGTCTTGTGACGACAGAGGCAGGCGCAACCGCCACCTTTACAGCAGTCCTGACCAGTCAACCGAGTGATGTGGTCAGCTTAACTTTCACGAGTAATGATCCTACTGAAGGGACGGTTATCCCTAACATTACGTTTTCTACAGCTAATTGGGACCAACCTCAAACAGTCACCATTACTGGCGTTGATGACACCGATGATGATGGCGATGTTGCTTATATCATCAATACCAATGTGACTAGTACAGATACTCGCTATAGTGCTTTGGTGCCAACGGCGGTAGCTGTCACAAATCAAGATAATGATACGTCTTCGGGTGGTCCTGGTAGTTCTAGTAGTTTGACTCCCCAAGATGCGCGACTGCTTGTCGGTGGCACTGGCGATGTATCTGTTGAAATTTCCATTAGTCAAAATGCATCTGAGCAGGTCAGGGAGATCATTGTGTTTGCCACAGATACCAGTGGTGCAGTCAATGGTTTGACCGCCAGTGATGCTGGCTACTTAGAGGCTGTGCTAGATGCGGCGCAAGTCGTTTTTTCTACTCTAGAAGCAGGAGATATTGCAGATTTTGAACCCCAAAAAACGCTTACCATAACGGCTGGTAGCATTCTGCAATTTGCCATTATCGATGACGGTAGCTTAGATAGTTTGCGCCGTGGCACGGGCGGCACGATTAACATCACAGGGCTCGATGGCCAGACAGATGTGGTCGAATTACAGGCCTTGAGTGATGGTTCTATTCAGGCAGGGTTTCGCCAGGGGCAAAGCGGAACCTTTGATCAAATAGTGATTAATGCCATAGCTGTGGAGGAGACTTTGCCCATTGGTGCAGGTCTGCAAGGTCTGAGTAGTGACTCTGAACTCATTGATTTGAGATCGCAAACAGGGACGTTAACAGCCACCATTGATATTTACCGGGAAGCCGCATTAGATAATGTGGTCGGTCTGTTTGTTGTGGAAAATGAACAAGGTCAAGTCCGTGATGCTCTGGGGATATTACTCAGCCCTGGCGATGAGGGCTATGGTGCAGCGGCCTTAGCTCAAAGGGTTAACTTAGAGTTAACCGGCACCAATGGCGAGGCCACACGCTATACCAGTGAAATTCTCGGTGGGCAGCTTTTATCTACCTTTTTAGTTGTGGATGGCACTGTTGCTGACTTACTAGATAGCGATGTGAATAATGATCCAGCTATCTACTTTACGCACATCGCCGGTAATAGCGATGGGGCAGATCATGTAAGGCTCTTAGGTAACAACGCCTTTGGCTTTGAAGATTTACCGGGTGGCGGTGATATGGACTTTGATGATTTGGTTATGCAAGTTCAGTTTGCCTGATATTCTGCCGTCATCCTATCTACAATAAAAAATAAAAAAGCCAGCCGCTATAGCGGCTGGCTGGACAGGAGCAATCGCTGAAACAGGAAATCACATTTTCTCGCTAGCAGAGATGATCAATAAGTACAGCGACAGTGGAAGCAAAGGCTGTAATGCCGAGCCCGACAAAGGGATTTTGACCTTGGCTCACGGCAAATGAGGTAATGATGCCTGCACCGAGAGCGGCAATCATAAATGCACCTAACCAATCTTTCTGGGCGTTGTACATAGGGCGCAGCTAGAGAAAAACTGAACGACTGAGATCAAGCTATCACCACGCTCTAGCCTGCATAAAGTGAAGCGTACATTCTGTAATCAAGATTTAGGGTCAGAGATGTTTTGTTACAAATTCTCGGGGCTGCTTTAGACAGAGACGGCTCTAACGGCTTTGACTAATTGTTCTACTTTGGCAAGATTTTTGTCTCCAGGTGAGTTCTCTACACCACTTGAGAGGTCAATGCCATCGGGTGTGAGCAGTGACAGAGCTGTGGTGACATTGTCGGGGGTTAGTCCACCAGCTAAAAACCAAGGTTTTTCAGGCTGAAAAGTGCGCAAGGTTGGCCAATCTAGGGTGTGCCCAGTGCCGCCTAGCTGTTGTGGGTGATAGGCATCTAACAAAAATGTGTCGACGTGGGGGGCATACTCTTTCACCTGTAGTAGATCCTCTGGATTACGAATTCGCAATGCTTTGATTAGCTCTACGCCAGGGAGCATCTGCCGCATTTGTTGACAATCCTGCGGGGATTCTTGACCGTGGAGCTGTACGCCGCTTAGTTGCCCTGTTTCTACAGTTTGCCGAATGACGTCTAGGGTCGCATTAGCAAAAACGCCAAAACGGTCAATGTTAGGCAGAGCTTGGACAATGGTGCGAATGGTGTCAGATGACACGTAGCGCGGGGATATTTTGACGCAAATAAAGCCCAGGACCGAGACTCCCATATTTGAGATCGCAACGGCCTGGTCCGTTTGAGTTAGGCCACAGATTTTAATGCGCATAGATAATAATGATTCAAAAAGATTCGGATATCCAGTAACGCTATTGGTAAGCCCCATTATTAAAATGAAGGCAGTTCTTGGAATTTCACCAGCGTGTAGTCTATAAAGACAATTTAATAACCCTGTTCCTAGGATCTCTAGGCATATCAAAGGTATATCACTATGCAATCCGGTTGGCGCGTTGGCGCAATTTTCGGCATCCCCCTATTCGTTGATAATTCTTGGTTTTTTATTCTCCTACTAATGACATTTGCCTACGGAGGCGATTTACTGAATGATGGTTTTTCGTTTCCGGTAGCAGCGGTAGTGGGGTTAGGGATGGCACTGCTTTTGTTCGGTTCTGTGCTCCTCCATGAGCTTGGTCATAGTTTGGTAGCACGGCGACAGGGTATTCAAGTCAATTCGATCACCCTATTTTTGTTCGGTGGTATTGCCTCGATTGATAAGGAGTCAAAAACACCGGGTCAGGCATTTCAAGTTGCGATCGCAGGTCCGTTGGTCAGTTTTTTCCTATTCTTGCTGTTGAGCCTCATGGTTTTCATCCTGCCAGAGCAGACTGTGATATCTCAATCAGTAGGGACGATTGCCCAAATTAATCTCGTCTTGACACTCTTCAACTTGATTCCAGGTTTGCCCCTTGACGGTGGTCAAGTGCTCAAGGCCCTTGTTTGGAAAATCACGGGTAGCCGCGCACAAGGAGTACGCTGGGCCGCTCGGGTCGGTCAGTTATTGGGCTGGATGGCCATCACAATTGGTATTTACGGTTCCCTGGCAACTCGACAGATAGGATTCCTCTGGTTTGCCCTTTTGGGGTGGTTTGCGGTGCGTAATGCAGGGGCCTATAACCGAGTTAGTGATTTGCAAGATGCCATTACTAGTCTTAAGGCCAGGGACGCAAGCGTGCGTGAATTTAAGGTAATTGATGCCAATCTGACTTTACGGGCGTTTGCCGATCATCAGTTGCTCAATGAAGAAAAAAAGCCGATTGTGTATTTTGCCGCGTCTAATGGGCGTTATCGAGGCATGGTATCTCTGGATGATTTGCGTCAGATTGAACGCAGTCGCTGGGAAACAATGACCTTGGCAGAGATGGCTCATCCTCTGTTAGATGTGCCCCATGTCCGGGAAGAAACGCCTCTTTCTAAGGTGATTACAGACTTGGAAGAAAACGAGCTACGACGCATTACCGTGTTGTCCCCAGCCGATGCTGTTGCCGGTACTATTGACCGAGGAGATGTCGTGCGGGCACTGGCCAAACGCCTGAATTTCCCAATTTCAGAAGCCATTATTGATCGCATTAAAGAGGAAGGTGCGTATCCATCTGGGTTACAGTTGGCTGCAATTGCTAGAAATGCTGAATAGGGAATTGTTAAAAACGTTAACGCCTAGAAATACTGAGTTAGCAGCCTCAGCATTCTTCCTTAAGCCTGAATAGAGTCGTTTTCAGCGATTTGTACCATCTCAAAACAACTATCTACTGCTGTCTCAATTGGGCCACTGTACGGAGATTAGGCATCTAGACTAATGGTGTCTGGACCTAAACAACTTCAGTGATTTGTCCATTGGTGGCTAGGTCCAGTGGCAGCTAACGTATTGTCATAGTTGAAATGGTAAGGCATTGGGGTGTGGAGTGATAACAGTCATGCCCTGATCACAGGTTTTATGAAGCATTGGCTATATCGATTTGGGTGGCGACTGTTGCCTGGAGTTTTAGCGTCAGGATTAACGCTATTCGCTGCCCATGTTGGGATTTTTCAACCTTTAGAGCACAGTGTCTATCGCTTCTTATTTCAAGTGAGAGGTGAGCAACCGTGGGATGAACGGGTAGCGGTGATTGAAATTGATGAGGCAAGTTTGGCCACCATTGGTCAATTTCCTTGGCCCCGGCATTATTATGCTGACCTGTTAGAAACTCTGGCTCCTGCCGATGCTAGTGTTGTGGCTTTCGATATTTTGTTTGCTGAGTCTGCGGAAGACGATGCAGAGCTGGCCCTGGCTATGGAGCACCATGGCAATGTGGTAGTAGCTACTGCATGGGATAAGCAACGGGGAGTTATTGGTCCCAATGCCGATGTGATGGAGGGTGCGATCGCAACAGGCCATATCCATCATATTGCTGATACCGATGGCATTACCCGTACCTATTATCCAAAAGCCAACGGCACACTAGCATTGAGCGTTGCAGCTGTGCAGCATTATAGGCCAAGTCAAGCCCATGGGCTTGCAGCCTCTCATCAGAGCCTTTGGTTAAACTGGCTCGGGGGTACCCAAAATGCCCCTCGATATTCGTTTGCTGATGTCCTCAATGGGACTATTCCTGTCGATAGCTTTTCAGACAAAATTGTTTTTGTCGGATTCACAGGAGTGGGTCTGGACACCATGACGACGCCCTACAATCAAAATCCACCAGCGGCAGGCGTTTATCAGCATGTTGTTGCAGCTAATAACTTGTTGGCTCAAAATCACTTAAAGCCCTTTGTCGTACCTGTCATGGTGCTACTGGTTTTGCTTGGCCCAGGACTGGGTTACCAATTATTTTATCGGCGTTATCGAGTCCACCTTTTAGCAAATCTAATAATTGTTGTGACCTGGGGTAGTGCAGTGACTGTGGCCTTTCATCACAATTACTGGCTCCCGACCGTTGCACCTTTGGGTACCGTAGTAGCGACTAGTTTCTTTGTAAGATTGACCGAACGCTTACAAGGCAAGCTGAAATTATCACAGTTTGCAAATATTGATCGAACGCTTGTAAGGCAAGCTGAAACTATTACAGTTTGCGAGTGATGTTCGTCTTACTTCAGCTTACTTCAGCCGGAATCTATTGGATGTAGCTAATCACGGTGCATGATATTTGGCTTGAGCCCAAACGAAGGCCTGTTCTTGCTCTTGTGGTGAGAGCGGCTTTTTTTTGAACTGGATATCGAAAATGTTCTCAGCGGCGACCGTGAGTGCTCCAGCAACATCAATGCGGTGAATGTTGACTAGGTTAGGTGGCGGAGTCACAGGACTACCGAACACAGCTTGAACTAAATCTGGGTTGGGCATAAGTCTTATGGAGCCATGTTGCAAGATACAGCTATTACGATAAAGCTGAGCACTGCCAATAAGTTTATAACCATTATCCATAACCAAATCAGCTACAGTATTGCTACCAAAGCAATTGTGAGTTTTCTGATAGCCACGTTTGTTAGAGCCTAAGGATAGCGAAATTCCTAATTGTTTCCAGCCCTCAATTAGAAACTGACAGAGTTGAGCATAGATATCCCGTCGCCGCCCGCCATAGCCAGAAAGCACCAGGCTATAGGTTAGATCTCCCTGGTGTAGGACGGCTCTCCCACCGCTTGGTCGTCTTACGATGTCAAGGGCTTGGCCGTTCCACTTAAGTGTGTGCCAGTGGTCTGGATAATCACGCTGATGATAACCCAGAGAAATCGCAGCAGGCTTCCATGTGTAAAACCTTAAGCAAGGCAGCTCATACGCCAAACGATGCTGCTCCAATAACCACTCATCAATAGCCATTTGAGTGATGCCAGAGGTCTCTATGGGGTCAATGAGCCGCCATGTTGCTGTCATGATTTTAACTGGCAGAAGGATATTTCTCCTTCAGAACATCATCCGTTTCGTCGGCGATTGTCGCCACAATCGTCATCAGTCGAGAGATTTCACCGGGATTAATATCGGCAAGAATCCGACTCGCTAAGACAAGGACTTCTTGGTTAGAAATTCCGAAGCAGGCCTCAAAGGTTTCACCACAGTTCTTTGCCAATAGCTCCTGCATCAGATCATTTTGGTTGGTTACAGGTAACTTCAAAAGGGGAGACCATACAGTTAGAGTATCTTCGTCTCCAGTGCCCGTAAGTTGGACATAAACAGTTACACTGCCATAGGTAAATTTCCAAAGATAGCCCTCATCATCACGACTAACCATGGCATTGCCCCCCTGGTCCAGGCTGGCAATGACAGTTTCAATCACATCCACATGGCTAGCTTGAAAGCTTTCAGTGCCAGCGCTGATGGTTTCACCAGCAGTTTCAACGTTCAGGGTACTCATGGGCTCCGCTTACTCCTAATAAATCACAATCGAGGGTGTGAGCATGACAAGCTGCTGTTAGTCAGCATATCGATAAAATAGAACATTCTCGGTAGATGTGAGTTCCTTCCGAAAAGATCCATCCCACTGTATCGTTGCTTTTCCTAGGGGAAGTCTTAGCAAGTTATTTTTTCAGATTTCTTTCTAGTAGTTAGAGAAAGCTGGCTGATGGCGAATGAGGCTTAAGAACTCTTCGCGTGTTTTCTGGTCATCTTGGAAGACACCAAGCATAGCGCTTGTCACTGTCCAAGAACCGGGCTTTTGCACCCCACGCATAGCCATACACATATGACTTGCTTCCATTACAATAGCCACACCCTGTGGTTCTAAGATTTCGCTGATGGCTTCAGCTACCTGACGTGTGAGGCGTTCCTGCACCTGTAGACGGCGAGAATACATCTCAACGATACGGGCTAATTTACTTAAACCAACTACCTTTTGATTAGGAATGTAAGCTACATGGGCCCGACCCATAAAGGGCAGCATATGGTGCTCGCACAGGCTAAAGAAGTTAATATCTCGCACCAAAACCATTTCATTGTGACCCTCGTCAAAAATGGCGTTATTGATGAGGGTTTCTAAAGATTGAGTATAGCCTTGGGTAAGAAAACGCATCGCTTCGGCTACCCGTTTGGGGGTTTTCAATAAGCCCTCACGCTCGGGATCTTCACCGAGCTCGGCCAGCATTGTATGCACGGCTTCCATTAGCTTTGTGTTGTCAGTGGAAGGCTCGTGCAGTAATGCATCGTGTCCTTTGGTTTTCGCACGATCAGGGCGGATGCTGGATTCCAATGATTGCCCGTTAATCAGACCATTCGTTGTAGAGCCTGTGGTGGAACCGTTAGTAGAAATAACCATGGTGTGGGTAACTTGAGTTCTAGATAGTGAGCAAAAGGATATTCGTGTAGGCAAGCGAAATGTGATCAAGTTAGCTTGCCTACTTTGAAATATTGGTTAGAGAATCACAGGGCTCCTCCACTTGGCATGATGGTCAGCTCTTCGACCACAGCCCCAGGAGGTAGGAGCGCAGTTTGTAGAATAGCGTTTGCAACTAACTCGGGAGTCAACATACCGGAGCGGTCGAAGTCGGCTTGCACAGTGTCGGTATCCCAAAGAGGCGTATTGACCGCTCCAGGCAAAATGGTCACTACCCGAATGCCATGATTTCTTTCTTCTACAGAAATAGCTTTAGATAGTGCTACAACGGCTGCTTTGCTAATGCCATAGGCACCCCATTCTGGGAAAGCTTGGCGTGCGGCAATTGAGGCCACATTAATAATCATGCCGCTTTTGCGATCGCGCATTCCCGGAAGTACAGCCTGAATGCATTGAAAGACGCTAGTGACATTTAGATCAAGGACGCGACACCAGTCATCTAAAGGCATTTGGTTGAGTTCTCCCGTGTAACCCATCCCGGCATTGTTAACTAGCACATCAACCGGGCCAAAGGCCTCTAATATATGCGTTACTTGTTCCTTGATTTGAGCAACTATGCTCAAATCTAAGGGAAAGCTTTGGGCCTTAACGGTTGCGGTCTCACCAATCTCGTCTTCTAAGGCCTTTAGCTTATCTGTTGAACGACTGACTAATGCTACATCAAAGTTAGCCTTAGCAAAGGCCAGCGCAGTAGCACGACCGATACCAGTACTAGCACCTGTAATCAATGCGCGACGGTTTGGGACAGTATTCATCAAGGGGCGTCAAGGATGCGTAGGCGTCAATGAAAAATCACTTAAGATTAATGTTAACAAATGTTGCGAACAATGTGGTGTTTTCAGACTATGAGATTTTATTGAAAGGAGTAAAAAATAGTCTTTATGAGGGTTGTATCCACATAACAACAACTTATCAGGCTCTCATTAATCTTTGATTTCATCAGAGGTGAGTACCTGCATAAAAGACTTGGACTATAATCTAGGGCGTATTGCCGTTAGGCTTGCCGCACCTGAGATGCCTATGGGATAGCCTTTGCTTCAAGCAACGCTAGCGCAATTACGTTGTGGGCAACGATTATGCAGCTTCAGAAAATACGCCAATCTGCCGAAACTTACGATAGCGTTCCTGTCGACGTTGCTCTGGTGAGATTTCCAGTAACGCTTCAAGATTCTCTAGCAGAGCTGTTTCTAATCCTTCAGCTGCCTTGATAGGATTAGCATGAGCACCACCAATCGGTTCAGGTAGTAGATGGTCCAAAATACCTAGGTTTTTCAAGTCCCAAGCTGTAATTTTGAGAGCTTCGGCTGCTTGTGATGCCCTAGATGCATCCTTCCACAAAATAGCGGCACAGGCTTCAGGACTAGCAACGGTGTAAACAGAATGCTCAAACATAATGAGACGGTCGCCAACACCGATGCCCAATGCCCCGCCAGAACCACCTTCTCCAATGACAGTGCAAATAATAGGACTATCTAGACGAAACATTTCGCGAAGATTGTAGGCAATGGCTTCGCCTTGACCTAGTTGCTCAGCTTCTAAACCAGCCCATGCTCCTGGCGTATCGATAAAGGTGAAAATCGGCATCTTAAAACGATTTGCATGTTCCATGAGTCGCATCGCTTTGCGGTAGCCTCCAGGAGATGCCATGCCAAAATTGCGGGCAACATTATCCTTTGTATCTCGGCCTTTTTGGTGGCCTAACATGACAACTGAGTGACCATGAAAACGAGCGATACCGCCTACTAAAGCAAGATCATCTTTTCCAGAGCGACGGTCACCATGCAGCTCAATCCATTCGTCCGAAATTGCTTGAATATAGTCTAAGGTGCTGGGTCTACGAGGATGACGTGCTACCTGAATACGCTGAGCTGGCGTCAGGCTAGTAAAAATCTCCTGGCGTAGTTGCTGGGCACGGGATTCTAGTTGTTGAATTTGTGCTGAAACGTCGACATCATTGTCTTCAGCCAAGGCCCTTATTTGTAATATGCGAGACTCTAGTTCAGCTAAAGGCTTTTCAAAGTCAAGCAAAATAGGCCTTCGTTCTGTTGTCGCCATAACAGTTTTAGGTACCTCCAGCAGTGATTCCACCCTATCGTAAACTGTCCCCTAAAATTTACTTATTGTCATAGCCAACTGGCATGAACTGTAAATAACAGGGGGATTTAAGTTGTTAGCAAGGGGCGAAACCCATGTTTGATAGAGGCTGAACCAATTTGCTCCATTTTCTCAAGCGTAATTTGATTTCTCCCCCAAGAGAAGTTAGTGTGCCACTTTTCAAATTCCAACAACATGGATTCAGCAAAGCAAGCAAACAACTGTCGAGCCGGTACATCCATGGCGACGATGTGCATAATTCGCCAATCAATGTCTAGGCTATGTTCAACAATACCGCCCTTGAGAACATGGACTTCAGGATTGCTAAAATGGCTGTCAATATTCTTTGGATAACCGCCATCTACCATCAAACAGGGCTGCTTTAATGTGTTTGGGTCGATGTCGACGCCCTTGGGCATACTAGCCACCCAAACCACTACGTCTGCTTGGGGTAGGGCATCCTCTAGGCTCATAATTTTACCCATACCAATCTCGTCCTTAAGATTGTCTAGACGCTCTCGATTACGAGCGATGAGTAATAAATCTTTAACCCCTGTCTTTTCGCTAAGCCAGCGGCATACAGCACTGCCAATGTCTCCCGTGGCTCCACATACAGCAACGGTTGCATTTGACAAATCGATGTTGTATTTCGGAGCTGCCTGCTCCACCTGCTTACAAATGATGTAAGCGGTGTGCGTATTCCCAGTGGTAAAACGCCGAAAGTCAAGCTCTAAGTTACGAATTCGCCGGATTTGCTCTAGCTTGAAATTTTCAAAAATGATTGAAGAAAACCCACCCAAGGCAGTGATATTAATGCCTTGCTTCTGGGCGTGGGCCATCGCATTCAAGATCTTTCGAGTCGCTGCCTTAATTCGTCGCGTTGCCAGCATTTCTGGTAGAAAGCAGGACTCTACGTAGCGTCCTTCAATAACTTGACCAGTGGCACTGGTGACCTTAATGTCCTCAACTACAAATGGAGGCGCACTACACCAAAAATCCAAGCCCTGGCTGCCATATTCTGGATATCCCAAATCTCGGGCAACCGATTGGGCGTGTTCTAAGTTGGTCAGGTGTCCAATTAAGCCAAACATGTGGGACGCTTCTATTAAAAAAATAATCTTAGAAAATCAGACTACAACAAAACGTTACAGTCTTGCTGTTCGCTGCAACCTAATCACTATCCACACCAAAAAGAGGCTGATCGCATGATCAGCCTCTTTCAATATCTAATACAACATTATGCTTCTAATACAACATTATGCTGTCGCTAGACCTTGAGCAGAAAGCCGCATGACGTCACGACTACTGAAACCAATATTACCTAAGGCTTCACCATAGGTAATCATGAAGTCTTCAACTAGGGCATCTTTTTCCATGCCTAGTATAGCAGCGTCATCAGCCACTTGATTTAGCATTTGCCAAACCAAAGGCAGGTTTTGACGATTGGCCTCCTCTAACTCCTCCTTCGCGGAGTCAAAATTAGCTTTAAGCCACTCTTCACCAAAGTTGAGGTGCATGTATTCATCTTTGACTACACCTTCGGTGATCTTTCGAGCAAAGTCGTCTGCAACTGGAATATAGATGTTGTACGCTGAGATGGCAAAGGTCTCAATAATTAAAGACTGAATTAACAAACAAGTTACGATTTTGCCTTCGTCCTGGGCCTGCTTAAAGTTATCATGAAGCTTAGCAAAGAACTCTTTTGCAAACTTCATGTCAGGGGTCACATTTAAATTCTTGCCACAAGCTTGAAAGCCTTTCATGTGACGTTTTTCCATGCGAGCGAGCTTAATCAACTCATCTTTATGATCACTGAGGTGTTCAGCTAACGTCTGGTAGTTATCGTTAGCTTCCCATTCCCCTTCGATTACGATTGCGTTAATGCGACTATACGCATCTTTATACGCTTCACTTTGGAAGTCGAGCGCTAGGCTGGCCTCAAGCTGCGGCATATCTGTCCAATTCCTGCTTACAATAACCACTCGCTGTCCATATCTAAGCTATGGCATAGCACAGTGGCTGTGGTTAACTTAAATATTGACACCTGTTTTCACACTTTACACCCTATCAGGAGAGTAGATATGTTTGCCGATAGGCCCAAAGTGTCTCAACTCTTTTTGTTTGCAAGTGTTCCAGGATAATCTATTTAGAATTTTTATCTATTAGATTGATATTGCTTCAAGTGATGGACCTGTCTGGTTAGAAAGCTGACATATGATTTGGGAAATGGCTCATCAGCTAGTGTTTCAATCGTTGGACCATCGGTCATAGTACATCTGTTGGTATGTTGTGCCTACTCGATGTCTTCCAGTACCTTTAGCCGTATGGCTTTCGTTGAAGGGCTATTAGCGCTACCCAATTGGATCTCAATAATTTCATTGGTTAGGGGAGTTAGTCCACTCAGGAGGGCGCGCAAATTAGGTGTACTTTCGCCACTATCGACATAAACACGCTCCGCTAGCTTATTGATGCGTCGCCACGCGGTGTAGAGTTTGGCGGCTGCCTGTTCTAGCTGAGTGGCTTGGTTGACCAAATCTGCCGTGGAGTTTAAACAGCCTACTCGTAATGCTTCTTCCAGTGCTTGTTCTAAATTCACAACATCTGGATCAATGGTCTGTACCTGACTAGCTGCAGCAATGTACTTAGATAAATAGCGGGCTTCAG
This sequence comes from Leptothoe sp. LEGE 181152, assembly GCF_032906605.1. Lineage (NCBI taxonomy): Bacteria > Bacillati > Cyanobacteriota > Cyanophyceae > Nodosilineales > Cymatolegaceae > Leptothoe > Leptothoe sp. LEGE 181152. Next base: position 2,222 of record NZ_JASATU010000044.1, on the reverse strand, counting down.
ATGTAATTTGCTTGAGAGTATCTACGTCTGGATTTTGGGCAGCTTCGGTGCGTAGCGTTTCTTGATGGCTCGGGGGCAGTTTTTCCATCTCCTTGACCAAGGGGGTGAGATATCGAGTCGGGATGGTGTTGTTTGCTGCTTTTTCACGGACTGTTTCAGGAATTAAATCGGAGGTCATTGCTGTCCATTCATCGGCTAGCTGTTTGACTTCTTTGCGAGTAATTTGCTCTCCACGACGAGCGGCTTCGGTGACCATTTGTTGCACTTCTGGCGCAGCTTGGGCCGTTTCCACAAAGGCTCGCTTGCTAAATTGGTTGACAGACTGTTCATTTAGTAAGCCTTCTTTAAGTAGTTCGTCGGCACTATTACCCAGCTCAATTAGGGCATAAGCTTGGCTCTTGCTAATTTCTCGATCTTTTAGCCAATTTAAAAATCCGGTGCCACGACCATCGCCCCCCTGTTTTTCACGATCGCGAACGGCTCTAAGAATTCGACCACGCCAAATATCAGTCTGCAAATCAAAGCGATCGCAAACTTGCCAAGCGATATCGATTTGGTAACTGAAATCCTGATCAGGAATACTAGTGTCGCTAGGGTCGGGAATTTTAAAGTCGAGCGTTACATCTTGGTCTGTACCACCTTTAGTGATGTCGGCCACAAAATCGGCTGCTCCAACCATTGAATTTCTCTATCCCGCAGGCCTATTTGACAGGCTTATTATGTTACAGCTGTAGGACCCAGCGCACAAACAATAGTGACAAGGTCGCTGCTCCTAATACAAGGGTCAATAGTCCTGCAATCAATATAATTGCGAATAGCTTATCCGTTTTGCGGCTAGGAATGGGATTTCGAATATGCCGTTCTAGCAGATCGACATTGCGCGCATTGGCTTTCCAGACCACGTCAAAGAAATCTCCAATCATGGGCACTGTGCCCATGAGAACCTCCGTCAGGATGTTTAAGCCCATGCGACCTAGGGTCGCTGCAGGGACCCCTAGGCGAGCGGCTTCTATGACGACATAAATAGAGATCAGCCCTGCCATTAAATCTCCACCACCGGGCAGAAGACCGATAAGAGGGTCTAGACCTACTCGATAGCCTATACCTGGGATTGCGATCGCATTATCTAAAACATGACTCAGGCCACGTAGCCGTTGCAGTGTCTGATGAGAATTACGGTCTAATAGCGGTGGGGAGCCGTCAGAAAGGGGCATAGGAGTAACCTTACTTGCAAGCCATAAAGATGACTATATTCATTAGCGCGAAGGGCAGCATAACTCAATAAAAAACTGAGATTTTGTGTGGAAAATTGACGGAGCGTTAGCTTCAGTAATCAAGCTGGCTAATGAACGTTACAAGCTGGCTTGGCAACACAATGAAATCATCACTTGGGGCATAATGTCACCAATTCAATAATCCGTCTCTTTTGCAATCATGAAGCAATCTAGGAAAATTTTACGCCGTGCTTTGCTTATTCCTACCACATTGGTCACGTTTGGGATGATGAATGCTGCTGGCGCTGTGGCTCAAATTTATAACCCCATCGAAATAGCGGGAGGACGTGAAATTAGCGATACGCTTTCTGAAAACGATATCCCTACTGGAGTAGGTGGGTTTGCTAGGGATTACAGCGTTGAGCTGTTTGAAGGTGACCAGATCACTATCGATGTTATTTCGGAAGAGTTCGATACACTGGTTAGCCTTATAGGAGATGACGGTACCACTGTCAGTGAAAACGACGACGGTCCAGATGGTTCGACTAACTCATTGCTGTTTGCACGCATTTCTAAATCTGGTCAGTACACTGTAAGGGTCAGGTCCTATGCTGGCCAGGGTGCAGGAGCATTTTCCTTAAAACTTGCCCGTCTACGTGAGATTGAAGAATAATCCATTAAACCAGAGGGTTTCAGAGCCCTTTAACCCTTTGGCTTTAGGCTCTTCAGAGCATCTGATGAGGTGACATAGCAGCTAGAACAAAAAATATCCTAAGTTTTAGCTTGCTAAGGGTTCCACTCTTTTGCTAACTTGTTTAGGCGCGCAAGCAAAGGCAGAAATGCCTCATGTTGCCGGGATAGCTCAGTTGGTAGAGCAGTGGACTGAAAATCCTCGTGTCGGCGGTTCAAGTCCGCCTCCTGGCATTGCCGGTATATTTATCGGTGTATGTGGTAGAGGGTCGTTGCCCGAGTGGTTAATGGGGGCGGACTGTAAATCCGCTGGCTACG